>SUTP01000015.1 GCA_015062815.1 Methanosphaera stadtmanae
CCATAAAAAAATAAAAAAAGTATTATGATTAGTTTTTTCTTGCTATTTTAATCATCTTTGAAATATTTCTAAGGAAGTCATTTTTTGATTCATCTTCTCTCTTATCAGCAGTGACACGTCCAGATTTTTCCCACCAAGAACTAGGATAAGATTTATTATGTTCTATCAAATGTTTTATCTTGAGTTTTTTCAAAGCTTGTCCTATTTCCCTAACTTTAGGGTCAGGAACACAATCTTCTACTGCTAATTTACGTCCTTGTTTTCTTGTGAACTCTGAATTAATATATGCTGGCCAAATAATTGTATCCATTTTATCACCTAATTAATTTAAATAATGTATTAATGTTTCAATCATATCTTTAACCGTGTACTTTTGTGGCTCTATAGCATTTATTTTATAATTATTTAAAACTTTACCTGTGATTGGTCCAATAGAACCAACAATTATGTTATTTTGAAGATTATACAAAAATTTATTAAAAATATCTTCGTGTTCAACTAATTTCACTAAATTTTTAACAGTCAATGGACTTGTAAATGTTATGATGTCTATTTCATTATTAAGAATCATGTCTATTAATTTTAACATATTTGTTTTATCTTTTGGAGTTCCAGAAGTATATGCTTCGGCTATATCAACTTTTGCACCATATTCTTCTAAACCTTCAGGTAATGTTGTTCGTGCACTTAAAGTACGAGGTAATGCAATTTTTTTATTTTTAATATCAACAGATTTAAATGATTCCAGTAAACCTTCAGCTGTGAAATTATCAGGGATTAAATCAGCTTTATTATTATATTTCAATAATTCTTCTTCTGATTTAGTTCCTATAACTGCAATTTTACAGGGAATAATGTTATTTCCATAAAGATTAAAAAATGATTTTACTCCTGCAGGAGACGTAAATATTATCCAATCATAAGTATCAATATTATTTATCATCAGTTTTAATTCATCAGATTCAACTATTTGTAATTCTAATGTTGGTATTATAATAGGTACACCATTATATTCTGTGATTAAATCAGATAAAGCTTTAGATCTTTCAATTGGACGAGTAATTACAACAGTTTTATTATTAAAATCATTAGTTGTCATTATTCAATTTTACTCCTTAATTCTTCACATTCTTTATAAATATTTACAACTTCTCCAATAATTATTAATGCTGGTGGTCTTATACGTTTTTCAGTAATATCTCCAAGTGTTCCAAAAACGATTCTTTGATCAGGTAATGTACCTTTTTCAATTGCACAGACAGGTGTATCTGGAGATCTATATTCTAATAATTTAGGAATGTATTTCTTAAGTAATCCTACACCCATAAATACTACTAGAGTATCTGCAGTATAATCCCAATTAACTTGTTTTTCGGTTTTTTGAGGATCTTCATGACCAGTTACTAAAGTAAGACTAGTTGCTATAGCCCTATGCGTTAAAGGTAAACCTATAGATGTTGCAGCACCAATTGCAGAATTTATTCCTGGAACAAATTCAACATTGATTCCTTCACCAAGTAATGCGAGTTCTTCTTCACCACCCCGACCAAATATGAATGGATCTCCACCTTTAAGTCTTACGACATTTTCATATTTTTTACCAGCATCAATGAGAAGTTGATTTATTTCAGGTTGTTTTCTATAATGTTCTCCAGCACGTTTACCTACATAAATTAGTTCAACATCATCCGGAGCATAATTTAATAATTCATCATTAGCAAGACTATCATATAATATAATATCTGCTTTTTTTAATATTTTAACTGCTTTAACTGTTATTAAATCTGGGTCACCTGGACCTGCCCCAATCATATATACTGTCATTAAAATCACATCTACTAATTTATTCAAATATTTAATATTATTATTTTATTAGTTTATTAATATTAAAGATTCATGATAATATTGTTCTTAAATTAAAATAAAAAGAAGTTTTTTTAATAAAAATTTAATTCAAAAAAGAGATTGAAAAAAGATTAAATAATTTAATCAATGAAACTTTTAAAGAAGTTTAATCCATCATGAGAACGTAATAAATCTTCTGCAGCTCTTTCCGGATGAGGCATTACTGCAACCACATTACCTTCAATATTACATACACCAGTAATTCCATTCATAGAACCATTTGGATTTCCATCTTCGAAAGTAAGCACAACTTGATCATTATCAATAACAGAATCTAAATCTTCCGTGTAATATCTTCCTTCTTTATGCGCAATAGGCATTTCAACAATTTGATTTTTATCATATAATTTTGTGAAAGGCGTTCTAGTAGTATTGATTTTTAGTTTTCTACTTTCACAGATAAACCTGGCATTTTCATTTTCAATGAATAAACCTGGAACTAAGTCTATTTCTCCTAAAATTTGAGCACCATTACAAATTCCTAAAACAGGTTTTCCTTCTTTTGCAAATTGTTTAATAG
Organism: Methanosphaera stadtmanae; assembly: GCA_015062815.1. Lineage (GTDB taxonomy): Archaea > Methanobacteriota > Methanobacteria > Methanobacteriales > Methanobacteriaceae > Methanosphaera > Methanosphaera stadtmanae_B. The sequence continues at coordinate 2,426 of SUTP01000015.1, forward strand.
CGTCAATTATTGGAGTGATACTTGCTATTGCACCAGCTCTAAGATAATCCCCATAGGAAAATCCACCAGCAATTATTATTACATCCATCTTTGATAAATCCGTTTCGTTCCAATAAACATAATGAGAATTAGCACCTACTAAATCAACAGCATAAGCAATATCTCTATCACAATTGGTACCTGGAAATCTAGTTATACCTACATTTACATCTGTTAAATCGGTCAATATTATTCCTCACTAATAGTTATTTCATAATCATGTATCACAGGATTACATAATAATTTTTGACACATTTCATCAACATTTTTATTTACAATATCTTCATTTTCAGCATCTATTGTGAATTTAATAATATTCATTGTTTGAGTATTTTTAACTTCATAATTAAGTAATGCTAAAGCTTTTTCAATAGTTGATGCTTCTGGACTTAACATTCCTTTTTTTAAACTTATTTTAACTTCCACATTATAATTCATAATCAAACTTCCTTATATAGTATTATATTTATTCTACATTCCATTTGTCTTTTTCATCTTCAGTGAGAACTAAAGTAACAACTTTATGATATGCATCTACAACACCAGATTCACCTTTTCTAAATATGTCTTTATCAAAGTTTTCTAAAGTTTCTACATCCCATAATCTTGTTGTATCTGGACTTATTTCATCACCGAGAACTATGTTTCCATCTTTATCAAAACCAAATTCTAATTTAAAATCAACAAGCAATAATGTTCTTTCTTTTAAATAATCACATAACACCTTATTAATTGTTAATGTAATATCTCTAATTTTATCTAATGTTTCTTGATTAACTATATCTAATGCTAAAATTATACTGTCATTTAACATTGGATCATGATATTCATCATTTTTATAATCAAATTGAATTATTGGTGGATTTAGTTCTTGTTTATTTTGGAAAGGATATTTTTTTACAAGGCTTCCAGCAGCAATATTCCTACAAATTACTTCCAAAGGTATCATTTCTAATGATTTTGCAAGCATTTCATCTTGTTCAATTAATTTGATGTATTGTGTAGATACACCCTGTTCTTCAAGTATTTCAAATAGTTTAGATGAAATTAATGCATTATATATTCCTTTTTTACTTAAAGTATCTTTTTTTCCACCATCTAATGCAGTAATATCATCCCTAAATTTAATGATTACTTCATCATCATTTTCGGTTTTATAAACATCCTTTGCTTTTCCTGTGTAAAGTAATTCTTTTTTCATGTCACTCATAATATTTCCACAAAATTAATTTTTGAAAAATTATCTATTATAATAGATTCTTTTTTATAATATCATATATGTTTATAATAAGTATTATAATGTATGAATTAAATATCTTATAACATATAGTTTAGAATAATAATGTAAAAAACTAATTTATTATAATGCTAAATCAAAATAGAAATTTGGTGATTATAGAATGTGTGGAATAGTAGGATGTGTATTAGACAAGAAAGTAGCTCCAACATTACTGGAATCTATTAAAACATTAGAATATAGAGGTTATGATTCTGTTGGACTTTCTACAGTAACTGATAAAATAAATATTAAAAAAGGTAAAGGTAAAATTCACGAGGTAGATGAAAAATTAGATCTTGCAGATTTGGATGGAAATACAGGAATAGCTCATGTTAGATGGGCAACACATGGAAATCCAACAACTAAAAATGCACATCCACATAATGATTGTAAAAATGAGATAAGTATTGTACACAATGGTATCATTGGAAATTATAAAGATTTAAAACAAGATTTGATTAATGAAGGTCATGTATTTAAATCAGATACCGATACTGAAGTAATATCACATTTAATAGAAAAATACATGGCTAAAAATGAAAATTTATTAGAAGCCGTGCAAAAAACAGTTAAAGAATTAAAAGGATCATATGCATTAGCAGTTATATCAACAAAAGAACCAGATAAAATAATTGGAGCTAGAAATGAAAGTCCTTTAATTGTGGGTGTTAGTGAACATGGAAACTATTTAGCTTCAGATGCTACTGCAATTCTTAAAGAAACCAAAAAAGTCATTTATTTAGATAATAAAGAATTAATTGAACTAACTAAAGATAATGTGAAAATAATGGATTATGATTTAAATCCATTAGAAAAGAAGATAGAAACTATTACTTGGACTGCTGAAATGGCTGAAAAAGGTGGATATGATCATTTCATGTTAAAAGAAATTCATGAAGAACCTATGGTCATTAAAGAATCATTATCAGAAGAATCAAAGATAAAATCAATTGTTAGAAAATTCAAAAATTTTAATAGAATATGTTTTGTAGCTTGTGGAACATCATACCATGCTTCACTTGTAGGTGAATATTTAATTGAATCATTAATAGGAAAACCTACAGATGTCATACTTGCTTCTGAATTTGATTACTTTAAAAAAACATTAGATGATCACACATTAGTAATTTTTATAACACAATCAGGAGAAACTGCAGATACTTTAGAAGCAATAAAAATTGCCAACGAAAAATCAGAAACATTAGCTATAGTAAATGTTGTAGGAAGTTCAATAACACGAGAAGCAGATCATGTTATATACACACGAGCAGGACCTGAAATAGGAGTAGCTGCTACTAAAACTTACTTAAGTCAATTAATTTGTATTTATTTATTAGTAGCTTATTTATCAGATGAAAACGAAGAACTATTAAATAAATTATACGAAATTTCAGAATTATCAGAACAATTACTTTCAAAAGAAGAACAAATTAGAGAAATAGCTAAAAACTATACTGATGTTAATGATTTCTTCTATATTGGACGAGGATTTAATTATCCAACTGCTCTAGAAGGAGCTTTAAAATTAAAAGAAATAACTTATATTCATGGAGAAGGTTATGCTGCTGGAGAACTTAAACATGGCCCACTAGCATTAATAGATGAAAATATTCCTGTGGTAGGTATTGTACCACCGGGTCCAAGCCGTAATGATACCTATACTAATTTAAAAGAAATAGAATCACGAGGCGGAGACATAATTTATCTTGGAGCAAATAACGATCCATCAATACTAGAAAAAGAAAATAAATTATTATTTGATCCTAGAATAGATGAAACATTAGCCCCATTACTTTATATAATTGATTTACAATTATTAGCATATTATATTAGTATTGAAAGAGGTATTGATCCAGATAAACCAAAAAATTTAGCAAAATCAGTTACTGTCAAATAAACAGGTGATAACATGGCTGATGATTCAATGGGTGGAACTGTAGTGGTGATATTTTTCTGCATGATTGCATTAGTATTAGGTGGCGTAGCAGGATCATTCCATATAGGTGAAGAAATAAGTCAAACCCTAATACCATCATCCATCACAAACCCACCTGATGTTATTAAACCAATAAATGAAGGCAATTTCACTAGTGAAAATATTACGCTAACATACCCTAAAAAACAAGTCACATATACAAGAAACTATACTACCACCAATACAACCAATACCACAGATACAACAGATGATACAAATAATAATGAACATAGTTCTGATAACAAACACCCCCAGAATAACGATAGTTCTTAACCCCCAAAAAACTTTTTTTTAAATGAATTATAATGTGATAAAATGTATAAAACAGATATTAGTCCAAGAATAGGTGATACTGACGGATTAAGACATATAAATAATACTGTGTTACCAATATGGTTTGAAACAGCACGAACTCCGTTATTTAGAATATTTGTACCTAATTTAGAATTAACTTATAAAAAATGGAACTTAATAATGGTACACGCAGATTTCAATTTCTTAAAACAGATTTTTTACGGATATGATGTAGAAATAAGAACATACATCACCAAAATTGGTAATAGTTCTTTTACAGTATTCCAAGAAGCATGGCAAAATGGTGAATTAACAGCTAATGGTAGTACTATTTTAGTATATTTTGATTTTATAAAACAAGAAAGTCAAACAATACCCCCTAATATAAGAGAAGAACTAAAAAAACATATTATAACCAAAGAAGAACTAGAATACAATAATAAAAAAGAAATGATGGATAATAAAAATAAACCTATTGAGTTAAATTATGTTAATGCAGACAAATAGGCTTATTTCCACTTTTTACATCATATTTCCCATTATGAAGTTTACAATATCCTCAGGTGAAGATCTGTTTACTACAGACAAATATGGATCTTCTGATTTTTTACGTATAACTAATATATCTGAAATATTCCCTTCAGTTATACTTATATCTTTACCTAATATTTTAAATCCATTGATTGTGGCCATTTTTAATATATCTTTAGCTGTAATTTTATTTTGATATGAAGCTCGGACTGCTTTTAATGCATATTCCATTTCTCTAAACATGTCTGGTTTATTAAACATGACATTATCTGTACCCAAACAAACATCTAACCCATTTTCAACATATGCTGAAATCGGTGGTATACCCACAGATAACATTCCATTAGACCGTGGACATGAAACTATGAAAGGACTATTTGATTTGAGTATATCTAAATCTTGTAATATAGGTTGTGTTGCATGAACTATTGTGGTGAATCCAGCTTTTAAAGCCCGTTCTATTTCTGTTTGATTTGTTAATTGTACAGATTCTTCTTGTAAATCATAATATTCAGCAACATGTATCAAAGCCAATTTATCTTCATCAGCACATGCTTGAGCTATTTGAATCATGACTTCAGGGTCTACATCCCCAACACCACTTAAACCTATTCCATCACAATGTTGGATAAGTTCATGTGTAATTAATCTAGCTTCTTCAGGAGTAGTCTGAGGATCATAAAATTTATCACTTCTACCAAGTATACATGCATTTATAGGTAAATCATAAACAGCTTTCTTAAGTAATTCTATACCTTCTATTCCACCTTCTCTAAAATCAATAAATGTGGAAATTCCTGAAAATAACATTTCTTTAGCTGTTTCATGCATAGATTCAATCAATTCTTCTTTAGATGCTTCATTTAAAATTTTGTGTTTAAGTCCATTAGGTGGTTCAACTAATTCTTTTATTGATAAACCATCTCCAACATCTTTTGCTATAGAGTCTCCTATATGAGTATGAGCATTTATGAATCCGGGCATCACAATACAATCAGTAGCATCAATTATTTCACCTTCTTCATCATAAGGTGATAATTTAATTATAACACCATCATCATTAATTAAAACATTTGTTTTTACAGGTTCAAGATTAAAACCTACTAACACTAGTCCATTTTTAATTGTTATCATGAAAAATCATTCCAAAAATTAGAGAAAAAATAAAGGAGGTTAAACTAGGAGAATTTATTCTGCATATTCATTTAATGATTTAACATTAAGTTCTCCTTTAGATATTTCTTCAATAGCTGTTAGAACTGCATTAGCACCAGCTATTGTAGTTACATAAGGAATTCCTAATTCTATTGCAAGCCTTCTTATTATGTATCCATCATCAGCAGATTGTTTACCTGAAGGTGTGTTGATTACAAATGCAACTTCACCATTAATCATTGCATCCCTGATATTTGGTGAACCTTGACTTACTTTTCTAATAACATCAATATCCACACCAGGAGCTGCTTCAGCAGTACCTTTTGTAGCAATTAAACCAAAACCAAGTTCTTTTGCTTTTTTAGCTATAGACTCAATTTTTGGTTTATCCATATCCCTAACACTTAAGAAAATTTTACCCTCAGTAGGTAATCTCATACTAGCCGATAATTGTGCTTTATAATAAGCTAAACCAAAGTTTTTATCTATACCCATACTTTCTCCAGTTGATTTCATTTCAGGACCTAATACAGAATCTGCATTTGGTATTTTTAAGAATGGGAATACTGATTCTTTAACAGATACATGATCAATATCTGCATAGTTTTTAAGTTCGAAATCAGATAATTTTTTACCTAACATAAGTTTTGATGCTATTTTAGCTATTGGAATTCCAATAGATTTACTTACAAATGGTACTGTACGACTTGCTCTTGGATTTGCTTCTATAATATATAATTTTGGTTCAGGATCCATTTTAATAGCATATTGAATATTGATTAAACCAATAACACCTAATTTTAATGCAAGTTTTCTGGTATATTCTTCTACCTGTTCAATTATATTCTCAGGTACTGATTGAGGTGGAATTACACATGCTGAATCACCTGAGTGAATTCCTGCTTCTTCAATATGTTCCATGATTCCACATACATATACATCTTCACCATCACATAATGCATCGACATCAAGTTCTATAGAATCTTCTAAGAATTTATCAACCAAAATTGGGTGTTCTTTAGAGACTTTTACAGCTTCTTTCATATAATCTTGAAGTTCATTATCATCATATACAATCTCCATTGCACGTCCACCAAGAACGTATGATGGTCTTACAAGTACAGGATAACCAATATTGTGAGCTGCTTCTAAAGCATCTTCAAATGAATTAGTTATACCATAATCTGCTTGTGGAATTCCAAGTTCATTTAATACTTCTGTAAATTGTTCTCTGTCTTCTACCATATCAATACTTTCAAATGGAGTACCTAAAATTTCAATTCCTGCATCATTTAAACTTTCAGCTAAGTTAATTGATGTTTGTCCTCCAAATTGTACAATGACACCATCAGGTTTTTCTTCTTTGATGACATTTAATACATCTTCTTTAGTTAAAGGTTCGAAGTATAATCTATCAGATATATCATAGTCAGTACTTACAGTTTCGGGGTTGTTATTTATAAGTATTGTTTCAACATTTTCATCTTTAAGAGCTAATGCTGCATGTACACAACAGTAATCGAACTCAATTCCTTGACCAATCCTTATAGGTCCAGCTCCTAAGATAGCAATTTTTTTCTTATCCTTAGGTTTATCTTCAGGCAGAGAATCATAAGTACCATAATAATATGGTGTTTTTGCTTCAAATTCACCAGCACATGTATCTACCATTTTATATTCAGGTCTAAGACCAATTTTATCCCTAGCTTGAGCAACAGTATCTTCAGTTACATCTAATAATTCACCAATACGTTTATCTGAGAAACCATATTGCTTAATTTTTATTAATACATCTGAGTCATCTAATACACTAATACCTTGAGATTGTATTTTTTCTTCAACATCCACAATATCTTTTATTTTATTAATGAAAAATGAATTAATTTTTGTGATTTCTGCTAATTCTTCAACTTCTCTACCATCTTTTAATGCTGAATAAATTTGGAAGAATCTTTGGTCTGTAGCATGTTCTAAATCATAATCAGTATACTCCGTATATTCAAATGCTTCTTGGTCTATATCAAGAGATCGTATTGATTTTTGTAAAGCTTCTTCTATAGTCCTACCAATTGCCATTACTTCACCTGTTGATTGCATTTGAACTCCTAATTCACCAGTATTACCTTTAAATTTATCAAACGGCCATCTTGGTACTTTTGCAATCACATAATCTACTGCTGGCTCAAAAGAAGCTGGTGTTTCTTTGGTAATATCGTTTTTAATTTCATCCAAAGTCATACCTAATGCAACTTTTGATGATACTTTAGCTATAGAATAACCTGTAGCTTTTGAAGCTAAAGCACTACTTCTACTCACTCTAGGATTAACTTCGATAACTTTGTATTCTTTAGTTTCTGGATGAACAGCAAATTGTATGTTACATCCACCTTCAATACCTAAAGCTCGAATAATTTTTATTGAAGCACGTCTGAGTTTCTGGTTATCCTCATCAGATAATGTTTGAGTTGGAGCTACTACTACACTTTCACCCGTGTGTATTCCCATTTGATCAATATTTTCCATATTACATACTATAATACAGGAATCATTTTTATCTCTCATTACTTCATATTCGAATTCTTGCCATCCAAGTACAGATTCATCAATTAATACTTGATTAATAAAACTCATTTCTAATCCATGAGTAACAATTTCTTCGAATTCTTTTTTGTTATTTGCAATACCTCCACCAGTACCCCCAAGAGTAAATCCGGGTCTAACAATAACAGGATAACCTATTTCTTTGACTGCTTCATATGCTTCTTCTAATGAGTTTACAGCTTGACATTTTGGTATTGGTTCGTTTAATCTATCCATAAATTTACCAAATAAATCTCTATCTTCTACATTATTAATTGTTTCAATAGGTGAACCTAATACTCTTATACCTTCAAGAGCCCCCATTTTTTCCAAATCTATAGCAATATTTAAACCTGTTTGACCACCCATTGTAGGTAATATTGCATCTACTTTTTCTTTTTCTATAATTTTAGCAACAACATCTGCTGTTAACGGTTCTACATATACTTTATCAGCTGAATCTATATCTGTTTGAATAGTAGCAGGATTACTATTTACAAGAATTGTTTCAACATTTTCTTCTCTTAATGATTTACATGCTTGTGAACCAGAATAATCAAATTCTGCTGCTTGTCCTATTTGAATTGGTCCTGAACCAATTATTAATACTTTTTTTATACTTGCATCCTTTGGCATAATTAAACCTCTAAAAAATTATTATTTCCCCATATATCTATTTTAATCTTTCAACAAAATCTTCAAAGAATTTAATTGAATCATGTGGTCCAGGTCCTGCTTCTGGATGATACTGTATACATGATATAGGTAAAGTTTTATGTTCAATAGCTTCAGGTGTATTATCGTTAAGATTTATTTGAGTAATTTTTAAATCAGTACCCTCAATAGAATCCGGATCTATAGCAAAACTATGATTTTGTGCTGTCATAAATACATGATCAGTTTTTAAATTTTTAACAGGTTGGTTTGAACCTCTGTGTCCAAATTTCATTTTGTATATTTTTGCTCCATAAGCTAAAGATATAATTTGTAAACCTAAACATATTCCAGCTATAGGCATTTTCTCTGCCAATATTTTGATAGTATCTTGTATTTTATCTACGTTTTCTGGGTTTCCAGGTCCACTTGATACTAATACTCCATTAACATTTAAATCAATTATTTCCTGAGCACTAGTACTTGGTGGTACTACTATAACACCAACATCTTGTCTTAATAATTGATCAATAATATTCTTCTTAACACCACAATCTAAAACAGCCACATTATACTCTTGTCTTTCTCTTATGATTTTTGGTTGTTTAACACAAACTTCATCAACCAAATTCATATCTTCTATATGTGGTTGTTCTTTGACTATTTTTAATAATTCCTCATCAGTTATATCCACATTAGCAACAGCTGCTCTCATGGAACCAACTTCCCTGATTTTTAAAGTTAAAGCTCGAGTATCAATATTACTAATACCTGGAACACCCTCTTTTTCTAAAAATTCAGGTAATGTTTGTTCACTTTTAGGATGACAAGGATTATAACATACTTGTCTTACAACATAAGCTTCAGCTTTTATATTTTCTGATTGATACCACTCAGGCGATACCCCATAGTTTCCTTCTAATGGATAAGTTGACATTAAAATTTGACCTTTAAATGAAGGATCAGTTAATGATTCAACATATCCTGTCATTGCAGTTGAAAATACAATTTCACCAGTTTTAATAGTTTCAGCTCCAAAACCTTCACCAATGAGTATTGTACCATCTTCCAATGCTAATTTTGCAGTCTTTACCACTTTTTTACCCCGATTTAGTAAGTACAATATTTGAATATTGTCCAATTTAATTAATATTAAATGAACAATTAAAAGTAAGTTAAAATACTTTTATTAAAAATTCATAAAAATACATATTAAATAATTTTTTAAATTAATATTAATTAATAAAAGACATTATACTAACTTAATTAAAAAAATAAACTCTTAAAAAATTTATTTTAATAAATTAAATTAGTAATGACCTAAAACTTAACAATAAACTACTTAAATAATTATTTTAAATAGTATTTTTAAAAAATTTTTATTTGTTCATTCCTAATATTAATATATAGTATTCAATAGTAAAAAAAAGTAACGGAAAAACATTAGATAATATAATTATAGTTAATTATAATTTGAATATTGCATAATTATTGCCGCTTCACCATCATCATAATATTCTTCTTCTACAGCAATTTGAATAAAACCCATTTTTTGATAAAATCGTTTAGCTTTAATATTAGATTCACGTACTTCTAATCTAACAATGTCAATATGATTTCTTTTAAATATTGATAAAGCATTTTCCAATAAGCTTGAACCAATGTGCATATCTTGAAATTTTTGATCAACAGCTATAGCAACAATATGACCATAACCATTTTTAACCCAGAATATAACATAGCCCACAACATTTTGATTAACTTGAGCAACTAAGAATCCAGCACCTAATTCATGAAGCTGAATTAAAATATTTACTGGATATGGATCACTAAATGCATTGAATTCTATTTTAACAACATCATCCAAATCAGATAGATTAAAATCTCGTATAATCATCAAGTCACATCTTAATATTTTTAAAATAATTTATAAGTTATGTTAGCTTATATATTATTATAATATTTATAATTATGAATTAAAATATTTTATTTTACTATTTTTAAAGATTTATTGGAATAATTAAAAAAATAAAATATTATATTCAATTAGAAAATAAATACTGAAATTACTTTAGTTATAGGTAAAAAATATGGATAAACAATGGCAAAATTTAGCAGAATATATAATAAAAAATTTTAGTAATAGCACAAAAATTGTAGAAGTAGGTGTTGGTAAAATATTAGAACCTAGTGAAATATTACGTGAAAAATTACCCGATACTGAAATAATCACAATAGACTTATATCCAGCAAATGAAACAGTAATTCAAGACGATATTACTAACCCAAACCCTACATTATACCAAAATGCTGATTTGATATATTCAATACGACCACCAGAAGAATTACAACATTATATTATCCAATTATCAAAACAATTTGATACAAATGTATTAATTAAACCCTTATTTACAGAAGAAATAAATGTTAATCTTCAACCAAGATTAAAACTAGTGAATTATAAAAAAATGGCTTTTTATATTAATAAATAATATTTTATGGAAGAAATAAAATGAGATGGGAAGAATTAACAGTTCAAGAAGTATTAAATAAAGTTAATAGTTCTGAGGAAGGACTTACTCAATCTGAAGCGTCAAAAAGAAATGCTGAATATGGGTTAAATGTTCTTCAAGAAAAAGAAAAACCAAGTGAATTGAAAAAATTTATTAGCCAATTTACTGAACCATTAATGATACTTTTAATAATTGCTGGACTAGTAGCATTTTTTATTCAGGATTACATAGATTCCGGAGTAATATTCTTAGTAGTTATAATAAATGCAGCAATAGGATACAGACAAGAGAACAAAGCAGAAAATGCTATGGAAAAACTAAAATCCATGGCCAAACGAACAACCAATGTTATTAGAGGCGGTGAAAGGAAAGAAATTTTTGTTGAAGAATTAACACTTGGTGACAAAGTTATTCTTGAAGAAGGAGATAACATACCCGCAGATTTACGTATTATAAAAGCATTTAATCTTAAAATCAATGAATCATCTTTAACCGGAGAATCATTATCAGTTACAAAAATTAGTGATGTTGTTGATGAAGAATCTCATGACAATATGTTATACATGAACACAACAGTTACACGAGGAAAAGCTGAAGCCATAGTTATACGTATAGGTATGGATACTGAAATTGGTAAAATAGCTTCTATGATTCAAGATGATGAAAAAGAAACACCATTGCAAATAAGAATTGATAAATTAGGAAAAACACTTGGATTATTAGCCATAGTTATTTGTGTATTTATTTTTATAGTGGAATTACTACAAGGAGTTCCAGCAGCAAATACATTCATGACTGCAGTTTCTTTAGCTGTTGCAGCCATACCTGAAGGATTACCAGCAGTATTAACATTAACATTAGCATTAGGAATGCAGAAAATGGCTGGAAATAATGCTATTGTTAGAAAACTTTTAGCTGTGGAAACTTTAGGTTCATGTTCCGTAATATGTACAGATAAAACTGGAACTTTGACAGAAAATAAATTAACTGTGACCAATTCACATATAACTGATTTAAAAATGAGTTCAATCATATCTGGTTTTTGTAATAATGCAAAAGTAGATAAAGAAAATGATATAAAACTAGGAGATCCTACAGATATTTCTATGCTTGAATATGCTATTGATAATAATTATGATAAAAACATAGATGAAAAGAGATTATTTGAAATACCATTAGATAGTGAAAGAAAACGAATGACAACTATCCATCAAATAAATAATAAAGAATACGTGTTAATTAAAGGTGCTCCAGAGATTCTAATAGACAAATGTAAATTCATAAATCATAATGGACATATAACTCCACTCAGTGAAGAAGAAAAAGAATCAATTAAAAATAATATAGTTACATTCACTGATGATGCCTTAAGAGTCTTACTTCTTTGTTATAAAGAAATTGATGATTATACTAAATATAATATAGAAGAACTTGAAGATGATTTGATATTTACTGGTATTGTAGGTATGATGGATCCACCTAGAGAAGAAATTCATAAATCTATTGAAACCTGTAAAAAAGCAGGTATTACAGTTAAAATGATTACAGGAGACCATGAAAATACAGCAAAAGCTGTTGCTAAACTTGTAGGTATAGATAATCCAGAAAATGTTTTAACAGGAAAACAATTGAATAATTTAAGTGAAGACGAATTAAAAGATGCAGTACAAAAAGTTAATGTATTTGCAAGAGTTTTCCCTGAACAAAAACTTAAAATAGTTAATATGATTCAAGAATCAGATGAAATTGTAGCTATGACAGGTGATGGTGTAAACGATGCACCTGCACTTACTGCTGCAAATATTGGTGTATCTATGGGTTCTGGTACAGATGTTGCTAAAAAATCTAGTGACATGATTCTTGGAGATGATAATTTCTCAACAATAGTTTATGCTGTAAAAGAAGGACGTACAATCTTTTCAAATATAAAAAGATTCATAAAATATCAATTATCCACAAATATTGCAGCAATTATTACAATATTGACTTCATCAATTATTGCAGTACCATTACCATTTAATCCTGTGCAATTACTATGGATTAATATTATAATGGATGGACCACCAGCCCAATCATTAGGTATAGAAAAATCAGATAAGAATATAATGAATAACCCCCCTACAGATGAAAATATATTATCAAAAGATAATCTTTTACATATAACAATGATTGGTCTTGTTATGGCTGTAGGTACTCTTGGAGTATATTTATATGAATTATCAATAGGTTCTACTCAATTACTTGCAAGTACTATTGCATTTACAACATTTGTAATGTATCAAATATTCAATGTATTCAACTGCAGATCAAATAGTGGTCAGAGAAATAATACATTAATTCTGGCTGTAGTGGGTTCATTTATACTTCAACTATGTGCAGTATATATTCCAATACTTCAACAAATATTCAGAACAACCGCTATACCATTAACTAGTTGGATTAGTATAATCATAATATCTTTAATTATTTTACTTGCAGAAAGAATTATACGAAAATTTGAGAAAAAAATATTCAAATAAATAAAAGCAAAAATACTTTTATTTATCTTTTTTTTAAAAAATTTATTTAACTATAGAATACAATATTTCCAATGATTTAGTAAATGCAGGTTTACCTGAAATCAATAAAACTATTCTTAAAACATCTATTATTTCCTCAGCAGAAATATCACATGTTTTCATACCATTAATCATTTGTGCTTTAATAGCTCTATCATCACTTGTTCCACAAACCATTGCAATTGCAATTAATTTTTGAGTTTTAACATCCAGCACTTTTCCAGAAAAAACATTATCATTCAATTGTACGATACCCTCATATAAATCAGAATAATCTTCTTTTAAGTATTGCATACTTTCACTCATGAATTTTTCATTCTTCATATTAAATCACCTTTAGTTCTAATTTATTTTAAGTTATTAAAATAATTACTTAGAGTATCCAGTAATACTAAAAAAGAGTACGATAATAAAATTTAAACAAAATTATAAAAAAAGAAATATAAAAATAGCCTCAGTTCGCCCATCATTCATCATCTTGTCTCAGAGCTCATAGGGTTCATCATTGGCCAAAATAAAAAAAAAAAGTTTATCCGAACATTACTCCGGAATCAGTTGTTGAATGACCTTTATTTTTATTTAATACTTTATCTAAAGCATCTTCAAAGTTTTGAGAAGAAACTTTATAATTGTTTTCTCTTATAGCAAACATACCTGCTTCTGTACAAATTGCTTTTAAATCAGCTCCAGATGCGTCTTTTGCTTCAGCAGCTATTTGTTTAAGATTAACATCCACATCTAATGTCATGTTTTTTGTATGTATTTTTAGGATTTCATATTTTCCTTCTTCATCAGGAACAGGTACTTCAATTACACGGTCAAAACGTCCTGGTCTAATTAAAGCAGGATCTAAAATATCTGGTCTGTTAGTGGCCGCTATTATACCAATATCTCCCCTAGCTTCAAATCCATCCATTTCTGCAAGTAATTGCATGAGTGTTCTTTGAACTTCTCTGTCACCACTAGTTGATCCTTGTAATCTTTTTGCAGCAATTGCATCTATTTCATCTATGAAAATTATTGCAGGAGCTTTTTCTTTAGCTAATTCAAATACTCCTCTAACAAGTCTTGAACCTTCACCAATATATTTTTTAACGAATTCTGATGCTACTATTTTAATAAATGTAGCATTTGTTTCATGAGCTACTGCTTTTGCAAGTAATGTTTTACCAGTACCTGGTGGTCCATAGAATAAAACTCCTTTAGGTGGAGTTATACCTACTTCTTTAAATATTTCAGGATTTTTTAGAGGTAATTCTACTGTTTCAACAGTTTCTAATATTTGTTCTTCTAACCCACCAATATTTTCATAACTTATATCAGGTTTTTCTTCTATTTCCATTCCAGATACTAATGGATCTTTTTCTGAAGTTATTACATCAACTATACTGAAAGTTTGTTGGTTAAGAGCTACTCTTGCACCTATTTCTATTTTATGAGCATCTTTTTCTGAATATCTTAATAAAAATGATGGTCCAGTACTACTTTTAACTACAACTTTATTATTATCTAAAATTTCACTTATAGTTGCAAGTACTAATGGAGGTGTTCTGAATCTATTAATTTCACTTTTTAACGATTTAACTTCTCTGTCTAATCTTAAATTTTCATTTTCTAAAAGTACTTTATCTTTTTCTAGTTTACGTACTTCCCATGTTAAATTACGTTCAATGGTTTCATGTTTATCCATTAAATCTGCTAATTCATCATTTTTCTTGACATCACCGTCAAAGGGGGTTTCGTTTTCCATAAATTTACCTCCTTTAATATCAATAATATAAAAACTAAATCATATTTAGCTTAACCTACTAATTCATAGGCATGATATTGTTAAATTTATTTTTTGTATTAATTCATATATTCACAATTAACACATGTACATTTTTTTTTTTACATATTAAATTTATTTTAACTACTACATTATAATTTTAGATTCTTTTCATTATTAAAATATATGATTTAATATATCCATACAAAAGTTTTAATATCCATAATCAAGTTTAATAAATAATAGATAATATTTAAATTATTAAAAAAAGAAAGTATTAATAGAAAATATTAGAAAATAAGTGAATTAAAATGAACTGTGAAATTTGTGGAACTGAAATTAAAGGACAACCTTTTAAAACCAAAATTGATAATTCAGTTATGATAACTTGTAAAGAATGTTCAAAATATGGTAAAGTTCAAAAACAACCTCGGCCATCAAATAATAAAAAAGTAGGTAAAAAACCTACAAATTCCAGAAAAAATAACAAATATTATTCTAAAAAACCTCAAAAACCAGAATATGAATTAGTGGAAGATTATAATAAACTAATTAGACAAGCTAGAGAAAAACTGAATATTACTCAGAAAAAATTGGGTGAAAAAATATACGAAAGAGAATCTGTTATTGCTCACATAGAATCTGGAAAAATGGTTCCTGATACAAAACTTGCACATAAACTAGAGAAAATATTAAAGATAAAACTTATAGAACAAGTTTCAACAGATGATGATAATTATGAGAATAGCGGTAACTTTAGAGGAACCACTATTGGAGACATAGTACGAATAAAAAAATAAATAGAAAAAGGTTAACACGATGGGATTCCTAAAAGATGGGGCATTCACACTAGGACTATGCGTGGGTACAATAGCAATACTGTTAGCAATAATATTTATAGCATCAGCCATATTAGATTTTGATCCACGTACCACAATAGAAAATAACACAACAATAGAGTTAAATGGAATACAAATAACCGTACCTCAAACAAGCAATTATACTATAAATGAATCAGATGCATTGTGGAATTATAACGATACTGATAAATACGGAATAGAACACTTGGATGAAATAAGAAATGGCAATGCGTGGAGTTATTATGATTATAGTCATAACATAACAATATATGTTGCATATAGTAACCGTACAGCGTATTCAGATGTCCCTGACTTTAGTACTATGGAATCAAATGTTGACTACGGAAGAGAAGGTAGGACACATTATGAAAAACGTACTCTTGGAGATAAGATAGTATACGTGGAAGTGCTTGAAGAAAAAGAATTATCCAAGAAAATAGTGGCTAGTGCAAAACCTGTGTAGAACCATAATATTTTTTTAATTTTTACTTTTTTTAGATGAATAATAACCTTCAAATTCTTTTAATTTATAAAATGTATCATTTAAAACTTTGAATTCAGGATATTCTTCACTAACTACAATTATGTGAGCTGGAGGATGAGTTTTACGTATAGCCATAATACTTTTGGTAGTACTTTCTTGAACCATTACAAGTATAGCAATTTTAATATCATCACGTGGATCTTGCTTGATAACTCTTTTTGTCACATCAAAAATATCTTTTACATCAATTATTCTAGGTTTTCCCTTAATTGATAATCCCGCATGTCTTTCAATATCCGCTATTGCATTTAATGCTTTTTTCTTATTCATTGCTCTTATTAAAATTAATGCCATAATTTCACCTAAACTAAAAATTTTTAAAAAAAATAGTTAAAAAAAAGTGTAATAAAAATCATCTTCTTCTAAAGAAAGATTTTATTAACGTACTCCTAAATAAAGCCAATAATATTAATAAAATACCTATTACACTTTGAATATTTCCTAATAAATCAAATAAATCAGAACTTATTGGTAATTTCCATGTAGGAGCTGTTTTTCCATTTGGTACAGGAGTATAATAAACACCTATCGCTTTTACATTTTCTTTGACATTTAAATCAGAAGAATCTATGTGTTCTACTCCAACAATTGTTCCTGCATCTATAGCTTTGTTAATTGATTTTGTTATTTGAACTGGATCATACCCATATGCTTCAACTGCTGCGTCAACAACACTACTTGTAGCTAATGAAATACCTTGCTTATCAGAACCATAAGTTGAAACTGAAGGGTTATCATTAGAAACTGTTATTGCACTTTTAAGGGATTCATAGGCATAAACAACAGTTAACGGACTTCCATCTATTGGTGATACTTGATAATTTTCTGCTTCAGGATAACCTACACTCCAACCAGTACTACTAACTTTAGAATATGGTTTTTCCATTTCAAAACCCGTTTGATTTAATTCTTTTGGTGTGAACATATCACCCGTGGTAACTCCAGAAACTAAATTCACCGCACCTCCACCATGATCTTCACCAGAATCACGAGCTACTTCACCAAATGCTTCACTAACTATAGTAGTAGCAGGATAACCATCACGAATCATTTTTCCTATATTAATAGCTGTTTGTAATCTAACTGTTGCAGCAGTTCCATATTTTGGATTTCCTTCAGAGTTACGAAGGTGAATTATAGCACCTTTAGTACCTGCTGGTACAGTTGCTACCCCACTTGAAAATCCTTGTATTTTAATAGAACTGGCATTATCCACAGTAATCACATATACATCAAAATCTCCACCTACAGCTATACCCTGAGTAGGATTTACAGCCATGAGCCTAATACCATCATATTTAGGAGCAACACTTACTACTTCAGATGGTGTTTTATTAGATTCTACAAGACTCAATGCTTCTATAATAGCAGCGATACGTACATCAGATGTACCTTCCCCTCCTGAAAGTAAAGACATGCGATGTTCTTGTGAAAATAAAAATGTTGACTGGAACATGTTTGCAGCGAAAGATTGACTTCCAGCTGCACACCCATTAGGATCTTTACCAGTAGGATCTGTAATTACAGCCACATTCATTGTTGCTGATGCAGTTGAGGATAGAAAAATCAATACAATTAAAAACAATGTCATCTTTGTTAAATTAGATCGTTTCATCACCATCACCACTATTGAGAGTTATTTCCATTATTATTTGAACTTGAACTAGACTTAGATCTTGAGCTACTACCAGATTCTGAAGTTCCTTCATAATCTAAATTTTTTGAAGAATTAGTAGTAACATTTTTCTTGATTGTTGAGAAATCTTCAACAACTGTAACAACTACATTACCTGTAGCAGAATCTACTTGAATATCTACAACATTAATAGGTGCAATTGAAGTACCTGGAATTGTCGATGTTTTAACAAATTCTTTCGCATTTTCTATTGCATCCGAAAGAAGTAACTGTCTTTGAGATGTAACTAAAGTATTACCCTTAATATAACTACCATCTCTGAAACCTGCTGATTCTACATTGGACTTAATAACACTTGTGGGAATTATATCATTCCCTTTTACCATCACTCCAGCTATTGGAACTCCATCTTCAGTACTGTCTGATGATGCGAATGCCACATAAGACATTGCTCTTCCCGATAAAATTAGAATAAATGCTAAAATTAATATTATTAAAGTATCCCTTCTAACTTTTATAAACAAAAATCTCACCCCTAACATTATGCAATCCTATTTTATATCAAAAATTCATAACTTAACATAATGTAAGTATCTTTTTTTCATTATTCTATATCTTTTTAGTTTATACTATTTAATTATAACAATATTTATTCATGGTAAAACATTTGATAATATAAGTTAAATTAAAAAATAATGAAAATAAATTAATAGCATTACTAAAAAAAGAATAATGAATGCAAATTAATTAAATAAATCTTTATATTTGAATGCAGCTTCACCGGTACACACTAATAAATCAGCATCAATTGTTAATGCTTTTTCATATGCAACTAAAACTTGTTCTGTTGAAGCACCTAATGTACCTGTTTTATGACCTTCTGGCATTGTATCAGGCAAAACAATTTTATTTTCATATAAACCTTCTTCTAAAACTTGTTTTGCACATTTATATGCATTTTCTGAAGCAGGAACTATATAATCAGCATATTCTGCAGCACATTCCAAAATTTCTCTGTCACCAGAAATTCCCGATTCAGAGGAAGTAGTAATTACATCAATTACTTTAGAATATTTAGTTTTTAATTCTTTTAATACAGTAGTTATTCCAGCAGGATTATGAGCATAATCAATCATTATTTGTTTATTATTTTTAACAAATAATTTTTCCATACGTCCTTTAACACCCGTGAATTTTGGAACACTTTTCTGTAATTTTTCATAAGAGATTCCCATTATTTCATGAGCTAGTATTATTGAACCTACAGCATTATAAATATTATGTATTCCGGAAATAGCTAAATTAAATGAATATTCATTACCATCAGGTGTTTTTAATATGAAACTATCATGAGTATTGTTAATTTTATATGCTAAATAATCAGGTTGTTCATATTTAATACCACAAGAACATTCATATTTACCTACACCAGCAATGAACTCATTGATTTCTATTTCTTTACCACAGAAACATGTTTTTGTACTTTTTCTTGTAGATTCTGTTTCAAGACCAAATGTTATTAAATTACCCTGATAATTTAATTTGTTTAATAAACCTTTTATGGTTGGATCATCGTTGTTAACGACTAATGTTTTATTATTTAACAGTTCTACTAATTCACCTTTTATTAGAGCATAATCTATAAAAGTATTTCCCTCTTTTAAATGATCTTGAGTTATATTAGTTATCAAACCTGCATCAGGTTTGCATGGAGTTGCTAATTTTTTTAAATCACCAACTTGACCAAAAGTACCCGTTTCTAGAATACTTAAATCCCCATTTAAACGTGCTTGTAATGCCGGAATATAAGCAAGATTTCCTTGCATACCTTTTAAATTATGTTCACATGGTTTCATACCACATTCATAAGCTATTTTTTTTAATAAATTTGTAGTGGTTGATTTACCATTAGTTCCTGTTATACAAATAACTGGATGAACAGGTTCAAACATGTCTAATATATTTTGAACAGAAATTAATGGAATTCCATAATTCATAACTTTTTGATATATCATGGATTTTTGATTCAAAGCTTCTGGAAGAATCATATAATCGGCAGTAGTAAAAAATGACTCCGGTATTTGTCCATAATAAATAGTCATATCAGGATAATTTTTTAAGGAATCAATAAATTTACAATCTTCTTTATTAACTTTATCGTTTGCTTGAACATTATATCCATGATCCATGAGTATTCTGGCTATTAAATTACCATTAATACCACAAACACCTACAACACTAATTAAAGAGTCCTTACTTATTGCCATATCTTTTTACTCCCTCTTCAAGACCAGTCAACATTCTATTTTTAACTTGTTCATAGGAAGTGAAAGCTCCAGGCCCTAAATGTATGATAATATCTCCAGGTTGAGCATATTTAATTGCCAATTCTGCTGCTTCATCCACCATACAAACAGCCATTTTAAGTACATCCGGTTGTTCTACTGCATTTAATAATTCTAATGCAGCATCCATATCTAAAGTTTCAGTAATTTCAACATAACCTGTTGCAATTAATACTTTGGCATATTCACCTATGACACGTCCCGTTTCTGCTTTATCCCGTACAGTCGTAGTATCCACATTATCCATTACAACTACTAAATTTTCATCTTTTAATTCTTCAAGTGCAGGCCTTATTTGATCACCAAATGATGTATCATAATATGCTTCAATTCCATTGAATTTACCAAGATATTCCATTCGTCCACCTACACCTTCAAACATGTCAATACCTTTCTGTATATCTTCTAAAGATATACCATAAGTCATACTTGCAGAAATAGCTGCAGTTAAATTTTCATAATTATAAAAAGCAATTGTTTTTATGGTGATTTCTGATTTTTCGCCATTTTCCATAATTTGTATTTCATACTTATCATTTTCATAATTACCTACAAATGATAGAACATATTTATCATTTATGTCAGGATTATTGTTTTTAAAATTAAAGTAAATTGTATCATCACGTTTATATGTTAATAAATCACCACATTGTACATTAGCAATTAGTGTTTGACTAATATCCAATATTACAGATTTACGATCAACATATTTTTCCATTGAACCATCAAATTCACACAGGTGTTCTGGATGAAGATTAGTTAAAACACCTATTTTTAAATCCAACTCATTAAATAAACCTAATGTACCATGAGGTAATTCTAAAATTGCAATATCTGCACCAATATAAACACCATTAACAATATCATCAACAATTGCTTCACTAAGTAAGTTCCATTTCATTGAAGAACAATGATAAACATTATATCCTGCAGCTTTAAAAATATTTGTTAACATGGTGGTGGTAGTAGTTTTACCAAAAGAACCAGTTATTCCAATTTTATCCATGTCTAGTATATCATTAATAATTTCACTAATAATTTTACTAGTAATTAATGTTTTAGAGCTTTTTATTACATTTTGATATAAATCAGAATCTTCAGAAATTGTAGGTGCTAAGAATATAGCATCATAATCAGTTATATCTGGTTGACTAACCCCTAAATTAAGAGTAACTCCTTCTTCTTTTAATATATCCAACATTTTTTTTCTTCTAGAAGTAAATTGATCATAATCTAATGAATCCGTTATTGTGACATCCACACCTTTAAAATTTAGTAATCTAGCAACAGGTCTTCCAGCATTTCCAGCACCAATTACAATACATTTTTCAATTGTCAATAAATCCAGCTCCTTAAATTATTATAATTAAAAAAAAATAATTACATGTCAAAAGTTAAAAATTTATTATTATATAATATGTTAATATTTAATTTTATTAATTAAAAAATTTTTCATGAAAAAAAGTTTAAAATGGGAGTTGAAATTATTCTATTAAATTGTGCTGTGATAATATTTCACTAGCAGGATCCATTCCTTGAGCTCCTAATAATAAAATAACATCATTTTCAGTAGATTTATTTATTGTACTAATTAAAGCTTCTTCTAAAGTATCCATAATAGTATATTTTATATTATTATAATTTAGAACATTTGTAAATACTTCTTCTTCAGATGGTAATACTGTATTTAAATTGTTTACAACATCCATACTTTTTGTTAGTACTAGCGTATAATCATCTTTATCTTTCAAAGATAAAACTAAAGCCTCAGCAATTTCTTTATTAATACCAACACCCCTTGATCCTCTTATAGCATCAACTACTAATAAATGATTACCTAATTTAGAACCATTTTCTATTGTAAGTTGAATACCTGATGGATTATGAGCAAAGTCATCGATTATAACAGGATTTTCTCTAAGTTTTATAAAACGTCTAGCTAAAGGTTTATAATTATTAAGTGAATTTATAACATTTGTCTTATTAAGTTGTTTGAAAATACAAACTGCCAAAGCAGCCATTATATCCTGAATAAAATGTTTTGAAGTGAAAGGTAAATCTTTTTCTTCAACATATAATGTATCTTTAACATAAATTCCAACATTAGGTTTATGAGAAATATCCAATAAATTATTTTCATCATAATTTCCAAAATACATTACATTAACATTAGAATTATCTTCAACTATTTCAGACATTTTACGAATATTTTCATCATCATAATTTAAAACTAATAATGATTGTTTATCATTATTTTTTATAGCCCTTGCAGCTCCTGAAATTTCATCAATTAATTGATCAAAAGAGTCTACAAGATTAATATGATCTAAAGAAGCATTAGTAATTACAACAGCATCCGTATCAATTGCCGAAATCATTTGATATGAATGATTTTTCATCAACCTATCATCCCAACCTTGAACTTCTGATACTTCCAAAGTAATCGCTTCAATATTACCCTTAGTATTATAAAAATCAGACAACTCAGAGGATACTCTTGGATCGATTAACGTATTACCTTCCGATTCAGCATCAGTATTTGTATAAGTATTGAATTTTAAATCTGAAAAAATAGTATAAAGAAGATGAGTGGTGGTTGATTTACCATTTGTTCCAGTTACTGCTACTTTAAATGCATCAGTTGCATATTTATTAATTGAAACATTTAACGCATATGCTGTAGCATATTCTATATGATTTGTAACTATTAAAGAAATATGTAAATCTTCAGCCACTTTTATTGTATCACCTTGAGGTTGTTGTGTAATTACGCATGAAACATTTTTATCTTTAGCTATTTCTATACCTTTTTCATTTATCCAATGTCTAATAACAATATCATTATCTGATGCCTTATTTAGAAATGTATAATTTCCACATAATTTTCTATCAGGACCATATAATATTCCATCTACTTTTTTAGCTAATTGTGATGCTTTAATATCCGTTTCATTTTGCATAATACTTCCTCATAATTAAAATATTCCAAATATGAATAAAGCTATTACAGATACTACAAATGTAATACCCCAATATAATAATATAATTTTTTGTTCAGACATACCATGATAATTTAAAGTATGATGTAACGGTTCTACAGGTAAAGTAATAATATGAGATCTATGTAATAAACTAATTATTACAGAGACAATAGGTACAGCTAAGGCAATAATTGAAAATATCAATGAATTTCCAAGTAATGCTGCGACCATATAACCAGTACCTAATGCAAAAGAACCTGTATCACCCATAAATATTTTTGCTGGATAATGATTTAATACTAAAAATCCAACAGAAGCTCCCGCAATTACAACAAATGGTAGAGATGCTACTGAACCAGTAGCTACACCTGCATATAATGCAGATGCTATTGAAGCTATTGCTATAATACCAGCTGCTAAACCATCCATTCCATCAATTAAATTAACTGAATTTATGGAACCAATTATAGCAAATAATGCTAAAGGTATCATTAATACTCCTAATTCTATTCCCATAATAGATGTTGATAAAACACCCGGAAGTAATATAAATATTGCAACAATTAATTGCATAATTATTTTTTCTGTTTCAGAAGTTTCACTTTTTATCGGTATTTCATCAACTAGTTCTAATTTATGCTCTTTTTCAACAATTTCAGCATAATCTTTTTTAGCTTTAGGTGTTGCAACTCTTGCTTCTTCTCCAGGTTCTAATAATAATTGACCAATTTGTACTGGTTCTTCACCTGCATTACGTACAACTTTTTGATACTCTTTTACTTTAAAACCTAATAAATCATCAAACATTCCGAAAAATCCAGAAACAATCATCATCAATACAGTTATAATCAAATAACTATTAGCTTTAAAATTAAATAAGAACAATGCCATGAATGATACACCTAAAAGGATTCCAAAACCACCCATTGTAGGTGTACCACTCTTTTGTCTATGTTCTGAGACAATAGGATTATCTCTTATATCTGCAGCCAATAATTCACGCCTTACAAGTGCTGTAAATAATGCTGTAACGATTATTGTTACTATGAAGATAAAAATATCTGATTGACCAAGCATATTAAACCCCCTAAAAATTAAATATATTTAGTTATGTTGATTTATCTTAGTTAATATTAAAATAAATAACTATTTTAAAAAATTCAAATATTACAAGAATAAAGACTTAGTAGAAATCTTTTAAATTAAAACATCCATGATATAATTCAATTATATTAACAATAAAATAAAAAACATTATAAAAAATTAATATCATTATTTTTAGCATAGTCTTCCACTAAGTCATATGTTAAATCATTTAATTTAGATTTTGATTGAGCTCGGATAGTTACTCGTTGATAATGTTTTGGACCATGAACAATATAAGAATTATCACCATCAAATCGTTTAACTGAAGGAACTCTTTTATTGTCTGGAAAATCACCTATAGGAAGTTCTGTTGCATAATAATTCATCATATTTGATTTAACAGATTTACTGGACCAATTACCTTTAGCCATGTCAATTAATTGACATAAAGGATAAATATTAGAACTTGCTGCGGTCATGTATCTAGTTCCACTAGGTCTAGTATTTAATTCAATTACATAATCATGATTATTTGAAGGATCATGTAAAATATCCATATCCATAGTACCCTCAACATCAACTAAGTTAGCAATTTTTTCAGCTAAAATTCTTAAATCATTATTATGAGATTTATTATCCAAATTATCAATATCAAGTGGTGCTTGTTTGATTTTAGACATAGGATGTGTTCCTTTCAAAGTAGTATCCCCTTTATAAACAGGACATAAAGCTACTGTATCATTACCCCAACGTAAAGTTTCTATAGATACTTCAAATCCTTGTACAAATTCTTCAGTAAACACATTATCTTTAGCAGATAAAAATTCAGATATATCCTCTTTAGTTAGTGCAACTTTAACACCCTTTCCAGCTTGACCTTCAGGAGTTTTGAGAACTACAGGTAATTCATTTTCAATATCTTCAATATCATACGGTTTAGATAATTTTTTGAAAAAAGGTGTTTTAATATCATTTTCTTTTAATAATTTTTTTGTTTCAAATTTATCTGCAGCCAAATTCGCAGTATAATATGAAGATGCTATTACAGGAATACCATTTTCTTTTAGATTATCTTTCAATTTTCCTACATCCGCTAATGGTGGATCTATACCAATTAAAGGAATAACTGCATCAACATCTTCTTTAATAGCTATTTCCATGGGTTTATCCATTCCTCGCGGCACTATATATTTTTTATCCGCAAGATTAATATTTTCAGCATTCTCATTAGATTCTGTTAAAATAGAAGTAATGCCCTCTTCTTTTAAATACCATGAAACATCATCAAATAATCTAGAACCAATAAATAATATTTTCATAAAACCACCATACTAAACTATTTTTACAAGATAATCCGATAATTCTTCAATAGATTTTTTTACCTCATCAGATAACACATTTATTAAAGTCATTTCTTTTGGCTGAATACCTACTGTTAAAACTTTTGCCTTTGTTGAATCTTCAATATATTTAATTAAAAATGAAATAGGCATAGTATGTGTTGATAAATTAAAATTATCTATTTGTTCTTTGTCAATAATATGAATAGAACCTGGTTCGGAATCAAATTCAACAGCATCCACAATAATTACGTGAGATGGTTTAATGTTTCTTATTTCAACTGTATGATTTTCAGGAGCAGTACCAGCATTTAAAAGAAAAATACCATCAGTATTTTTATATGTAACTCTTACTAGTTTGTCATATAATACATCAACCAATTGAGGCCCTACACCATCATCTCCTCTCATAGTATTCCCTATACTAACAATAACTAATTTATCATAATTTTTTAAAAAATCATATATTTCTTCGGATATTTGTGTGGATAGTATTTAGTCCACCTCCCATTACATAATTTAATTCAACGATTAGTTCTTCATCTTTTTTAATATTTATATTATTAACTGGTAATAATAATGGCGGATTTAACATTGGAGTTGGTTCTAAACAGGTATCATCAGATAAAACTGTATAGGTAGTTAATTTTATAGAATTTAAATTTCCTGAAGCTGTAGTTCTAATTTTAATATTTGTTTTATATGATGGTTCAATATGATTATAAAATGAAATCTTTTGATATTTTATTTCTTGAGAAAGTTCTTTGTATTCTGGTTTATTATTTTCATAATAAGTGACATACTCCACATTAGAATCAATTAATTGAATAGTATTAATAATAGCTTCTGGAATAAACAAAGTATCCTTTTTGGAATATTTTAAAACATTATTTATTACAGGAACCTGTTCTTCATCAATTAAAGCTGTGTCTAACATTTCACAGATAACAACATCTGGTTTCTCTTTAAACTCAAAAGTAGAAGCATCAGTTTCTATTAATTCAATATTATCATATTTTTCAAAATATTTCAAAGTATTCTTGATTATAAACGGATTATATTCTAAAGCATATACTTTTAATGCATTTTTAGATGCAAATGATGCTAAAATACCTGAACCGGTGCCCAAATCATAAACTATACCATGAACATTATCTTGAATAACTTTTTTAAATGTTTCAACTCGTTTCTTATCTTTTGTTAAATCATGATAGTATTTCATTAATATATAATTTATAAAACCAGTATTAATATATTTAAAATACAAAAAATAACAATACAAAAAAATAGTTCAAAATGAAGTAAGAATAAATAAATATGTGGGTATAATTTTATTATTATTATTTATCCTCTTCTATAACTCGATCAAGTTCACCAGTGCCCGCACTAGTTAGTTTTACGTGTTCAACACCTTTTAGTCTCATAAGTTTTTCTGTTAAATCTCTTATGTATATTACGTCACCTTTAACAATGATAACTTCTAAACAATACTTATCATTCATATGAATATGAAGACTAGCATTTATTTCTTTACGAAAATCATGTTGAATATCAGTCATTGCTTCCATTACACCAACATAATGATGGTCATATATAATTGTAATGACACCAACACGTTCACCACTCATCTCATTCATCCATTGATAACGAAGTATGTAATCTTTTAATGCATCTCTTATTCCTTTAGAACGAGATTGATAACCTCTATCTCTTAATACATCATCAAATTCATTTAGAAGTTTGTTCGGTAAAGACATACTAATTCGCATAACAATCTCCTCCTTATTAAAAATGTTTTTTTAATAAAATTTATGATTGTTTAATAATAATTTATAATTATTGTATTATTATTTGAATTTTATAGTATATTAAGTTAGTAGTTATAAGAATAAACTATATAATAAAATTAATAATAATTATCATATTGTTAAATATTAGTTAATAATATAAAATAGAAGTTATACATTTTATAAATTATTAAAGTAAAATTAAATTTAATTAAGAGGGTATTATATGATAGTAAGAAACATAATGAATAAGACAATATATTCAATAGAACATACAAAAACCGTCCGTGAATCACTTAAAATGATGTATCAATTAGGTATTGGACGCTTATTTGTTTTTGATAAACAAAATAACCCTATAGGTGTAATAAGTTATAAAGACATATTAGTCTTATTAGGATCTGATGAAACTTCAATTAACATAGATACAGTAAAAGTATCTGATATTATGACAGATATGGTTACAACAATTGATGCATCAGAAAGTATTCAAAACGCTGCTAATTTAATATTAAGAGCAGATATTTCCGGATTACTTGTAACAGAAAATGGAGAAAACATAGGCGTTATCACAAAAACAGATATTTGTAGAATAGTGTCAATGTCTGATATAAAATTATCTTAAATTATCCAATTTTTTTATAATTTAAAAAACCAAAGCTTTATATAGTACTTAACATAGAGTTTAATACAGTTGCAGTAACATGGTTACTGACATATGCAGCGTTAGTCCAGTATGGCTAAGACTCTACCCTGCCACGGTAGTGACCCGGGTTCAAATCCCGGACGTTGCATTATTTTTAAATGATTACATATGCGGTTGTAGTCTAGTCTGGCTAGGACTTGGGCCTTCCAAGCCTACGACCCGGGTTCAAATCCCGGCAGCC
>SUTP01000016.1:0-15039 GCA_015062815.1 Methanosphaera stadtmanae
GATAGGCATGTGGAAGTAGGACTTCCAGATTATGAATCTAGACTAGCTATCTTCAAAGTACACACTAAAGATATACCTCTTGCAGACGATGTAGATATAGAAGATTTAGCACAAAAATCAGAAGGATTTGTAGGAGCCGATATTGAAGCAATATGTCGAGAAGCTGTCATGTTAACTTTAAGAGAAGATCCTGAATCTGATGAAGTTTACATGTCTGAATTTGAAACTGCTATGACAAAAGTAAAACCTATTAAAGACAAAGATGAATCTGTTTTATACAGTTAAATGTAGAATTTCCTCCTATCTACATTCCTTTTTTTTAGGATGACTATACCTTTTAATGAACTTTTAATATAATTATATTATTTCTAATTTTTATCAATGAAATGTTAAATTACCAGAATATTATATATAATTTATATTATAAAATCATAGTTATTTCAAAAATTATTAATATTTTTTTATAAAATGTTTATTTTATATTTGTTGATATTTTTTTTTGATGTTTCTTTATGATTTTATTTATAATAATTAATAAGTAAGCAGAAATTCAATAAATGAATGACTGTATAAGTGGGCTCAGACTGCTCCCTAGTAAAATCAAAGACTATAACTCACAAATAGAAAAAAATAGTAGTTAATTATCTTCTAATTAATTATACTAATAAGTGTTTGTTATTTTTTTGATTTGAAGAAAGGCAAAATATTATTGATTAATAAAAAAATATACTATTTTTTATAGTAATCCTTTTTTTCTATCTAAAATAATTTATGCCAAGTCTCATAGACATAAAACTAAAACTATGAAAATAAAAACGCCATTTACTAAAATTATATAAAATCCTCACTCATCTGACACCACCTATATTTATATATAAAATTGTATAAATATACCACATGAATGATTGTATTAGTTTTATTGAATACTTTTAGAAAAGATATTTTAGATCAGACACTTTTATTAGCGATAAACATTTGAATTTGGTTCCAGAGGATTAATTTATTTTTTTAAAAGAAAAGATCTGAATATTTTAGATTTTTGGAGAAATTGATTTTCAATATATTGATACTCCCATTAAAAGCCTATGCTAATAGCTGAAATAATTTATTTAGAGTGATGTGAAAAACTTTTACATATTATTGTAAATGTGTTATTACCAACATGGAATATAATAAAACTTTAGAAAATATGGATAAAAAGATAATAATCTGAAAAAACAATAAAAGATTATGATGAAATTAAAACATCACTACAGAAAAAATACTAATTGATTAAAAATAGGTAGAAAACATATTAACTAGTAAAGGACAGAATAACATGGCTAATTTTAAAGATAAAATAATCACCAAAGATGATTTTAATGAAATGTTAGAAAAAAATTCATATTACAAAGGTAGATGGGCATATTTTAATGAAATCATAACACAATTACATAAAATGGAAAACATAAACACTGTATTAGAAATGGGTCCTTACAAATTACCATTTGTTAAAGGATCTGATGTCATAGATTTTACAGAAAAATACCGTGAAGATTATCCATTTGAGGTTTCAAACTTTATTAAACATGACTGTTCAAAAACACCTTACCCCATAAAAGATAAAAAATATGATTTGGTTATTGCCTGTCAAGTTTTAGAACATTTAGGTATTCATGGTGAACAAGTAAAAATTTTTAAGGAATTAAAAAGAATAAGTAAAAGAGTTTTACTTTCTTTACCATATAAATGGTTTGTTCCTAATATGCGAGATCATCATATGATTGATAAAAGAATGATAAAAACTTGGACTAAAATGGAACCCACTTATGAATTAGTATCTGCTACTAGAATTTTACAGTTGTATGAGTTTGAGGATGAATCAAGTGAACACACAAATAACAAAGAAAACATGAGTAGCAAGAATAGTGAACTCGAATCAAAGATAAACATTTTAACCAAAAAGATTAATAGTGCCGAAAATGAACTTAATATTTTAAAAAATGAAAATAAAAAATTAAAAGAAGAAAATGTTAGATTAAACGATAAATTTGATGAAATTATTAACTCTAATAGTTGGAAATACACAGAACCTATTAGAAACATTAAAAATAAGTATGTTAAATAAAATAATGAATTAATAGTTAATCTCCAACTTTTTGAACATCTCCATTTTCTACAAGATGGAGAAGTTCAATATTATAATCCATATAACCATGGATAATTATTTTTGAATTTAAATTTTTCAAAGTATTCATTGAATTATTTCTTATAAAGTGTTGATTATAACGTGTTAAACATGAAACTAAACTATAGAGTATAGAACTGCTATTTACCAAATCATGATAAAACCCCACACATCTTGACACCACCGAAAATTTATAAAAAATAATTAATATATATCATAATATAAACATTGAGGAGAAACAATATGACTTATAATATTAAAGATATTAATCTTGCTCCTGCTGGAGAAAAAAAAATTAAATGGGTACAAAGACACATGCCCGTACTCGAAAGTATTAAAAAAGATTTTGCTGAAGAAAAACCTTTTGAAGGACTTACCATAGCATCCTGTTTACATTTAGAACCAAAAACTATTAATTTAGGTTTAACATTACAAGCTGGTGGTGCTGAAGTTGCAATGACTGGATGTAACCCATTATCAATACAAGATGATGCAACAGCTGCAGGTGCAAAAGCAGGTCTTAATATGTTTGGATGGACAGGAGAAAGCACTGAAGAATATTATGAACAATTAAACAGAGTTTTAGATTATGAACCAGATATCGTTATTGATGATGGTGCAGATTTAATATTTTTGATTCATCAGGAAAGACCAGAATTACTTGAAAAACTAAGAGGTGGCTGTGAAGAAACAACTACAGGAGTTCAAAGACTTAAAGCAATGTTTAATGATGGTGCACTAAAAATGCCTGTTATGTCAGTTAATGATTCTTATATGAAATACTTGTTTGACAACAGATATGGAACAGGACAATCAACATTTGACTCCATAATGGGATCAACTAACTCTGTAATAGCAGGACAAACCGTAGCTGTATGTGGTTATGGATGGTGTGGAAGAGGAATTGCAATGAGAGCTGCAGGTCTCGGAGCAAATGTAATAGTTACAGAAGTAGATCCAATTAAAGCATTAGAAGCAAAAATGGATGGTTACCGTGTAATGACCGTCGCCCAAGCTTTAGAAGAAGCAGATATGGTTGTGACTGCAACAGGAAATAGGGATGTTATTTCTGGTGATGATTTCAAACACGTGAAAGATGGCTGTGTACTTGCTAATTCAGGACATTTCAACTTAGAAATAAATGAAGATGATTTGGCTGCTCAATCTGTAAAAAGAGAAATGTTAAAACCAGACATTGAAGGATTCACACTAGAAAACGGACGTACTGTATACTTACTCGCAGGTGGAAGATTAGTAAACTTAGCAGGTGAATATGGACAAGGACATCCTGCAGAAATTATGGATTTAAGTTTTGCAATGCAAGCTTTATCAGCTAAACGTTTAGTCAATGAAGACATGGAACCTGGAGTATATAAAACTAGAGATGAAGTAGATACAGAAGTAGCAAAACTCAAATTAAAAGCTATGGGTGTTGAAATAGACGAATTATCTAAAGAACAAGAAGAATATATGAATAGTTGGGATGTTGGTACATAAACCAACATTTATTTATTTTTTTTAAAACCATTGCTCCAAACTAGTTTGAGCAGTACTCTGTTTTAATTTTTCAATAGCGGCCAAAGTTCTTTCTTCTTTAAAATCATGATCTCCACATAAAAAGTCATATAATTTATCTTTCTTAGGTGATTTAAATTTTAAATCATAATTTTCTACAACATCAGGTTCTAAAAATATTTCTCTTATTAAATTAGGATCTACCTCCATTGTTTCACCTAAATGTTCTAAAGATTTCTCAAGTGTACCATATTTTTGAATTAATTTTAATCCTTTTTTTGGACCAATACCATGAACTCCTTCATTAAAATCCGTACCTACAAGCATTGCTAGATCAACTAATTGTTCTCTTGTTATATCTAAACTATTCAATGTTTTTTCTAAAGAAATTAATTCTAAATTTTTTGATTGACTTTTTGATATTTTGAAATTTTTTATAATACGTGTTGCTCCAAATTGTAAACAATCATAATCTTGAGAAACTACTGCCCATGCATCACCTTGAGCAACCATGTATGAAGCTTGAGCTTCACCTTCTGTTTTTGATTGAATGTATGGTAATCCCATTAATTCTAATAAATTTTTTGATGAATCTATGATTTCTTTTGTTAAATGAGTTGTTCTAGCAGCATATTTTCTTGCTTTTTCTATGTCTCCTTCCATTTTAGCTTCTTCATATTTTTTTTCAGATTCTTTTTTGATGTTTATACGTTCTAACTGTGTTTTTTTCTTAAGTTCTGGAGCTTTACCATCAAAAACATATACTGGTTTAATTCCTTTTTCTATTAATGATGTTGTTTGAAACATTATTCCACTTAAATGTGATGTGATATTACCATTTAAATCTCTTAAAGGTGTTCCATCTATTTGTCTGATTGAGGATAAAAATTTATATATCACATTAGATGCATCAATTGTTAATATTTTATCAGATAAATTTTTAAGTTCTATTGGTTCTGAAACTGCTATATCTTTAAATTTTACTCCCATAATCACATCTCCATTCCTTGGTATAATATTTTTTTAGGTTTATTATTATCAAAATTTGATTTTAAACCATCTATATATGCATTAGTATAAAATTTTATTCGTCGATATTTATGGTCATCAAATATGATTATTCCTATGATAGTCATTATATAATTTTTTAATATGGTTAAATATAATGAAATTTTATTTTTTGAGTATTTTCTTCCTATCCAAATTAGATTTCTTTGCATATAATAATTTATCCATAATTTTTCATAAGGTCGTCTATCTACGGAAATTCCAAGTATTTTTTTCTTAAATGTTCCTTGTACACTCCCTTCCGCATGTTTTATAATACTATTATTAATTAGTTTTATTTTTCCTTGAGTTCTAAGTCGTATACAGTATTCTAAATCATCAGTATGTATAAAAAATTCCTTTTTAGGATATCCTATTTTTGAAATAGTATCACGTTTTACAAGTAATCCAACAAATGAAGCCATGTCAATATCTTTAATTTCAACTTCAGTATCTTTTTTTGTTATATGTTGTTGAATAGGTAATCCACTATTAAAATTAAAATAACCTCTATGATGATATAAAATATTGTCTTTTAAATCGACTTTTAAACTTGCTAGAGCTACTGTATCTTCCAGATCATAATAAGGAGATAATTTTTCTAGACAAGTTGGTGTTGGAAAAGCATCATCATCCATTATCCATACCCAATCATATTCATCTTCATAAGCTAATTTAACTCCATGATAAAAACCACCAGCCCCACCTAAATTTTCAGGTAAATGAATATATTTAATTCTAATTTGATTATGATATGTTAATGATGTCCAAATTGAATTATCATTTGGTGGTAATTTATTTAAATAATTATTATCTTTTAATAATTGTGGTGTTCCATCAGTTGAATTGTTATCTACTATATAAATTGCATCAGGTTTTAGATTTTGAGTAATTAATGATTCTATACATTTAATTAACAAATCTTTCCTATTGAATGTTACAACCACAGCACAAACTTTATTAGTCATAATAACCCCTTATTTAATTCTTTATGCCATTTCCAAGCAGTTGATACTATATCATCAATAGAAGTGTATTTTGGATCCCAATTCAATATATCTTTAGCTTTTTTAGCACTTCCTATTAATACTGAAGGATCACCTTCACGACGTGGAGCTTCAACAACATTAAATTCTTTAGCTGTTACTTTTTTAACGGATTCAATTACTTCTCTGACAGAGAATCCTTTTCCATTACCTAAATTAAATTCATTACTTTCATTTTGTTCATCTAAATATTCAATAGCCTGTATATGTGCACTTGCTAAATCATTCACGTGTATATAATCACGAATACATGTTCCATCAGGTGTATCATAATCTGTTCCAAATATTTTTATATTTTCTCTCTTACCTATTGCTGCATCTAATATTAATGGTATTAAATGAGATTCAGGATTATGATTTTCACCTATTATTCCAGATTCATCAGCACCAGAAGCATTGAAATATCTTAATATTACTGATTTTAATCCATAAGCAGAGTCATAATCTTTAAGAATTCGCTCTACCATCAGTTTTGTCCGACCATATGGATTGATTGGATTTTGGGGATGAGTTTCAGTTAAGGGTATTTTTTGTGGAATACCATATGTAGCACATGTTGATGAAAAAATAAATTTTTTTACATCATGTTCTAACATGACTTTGAGTAAATTCATTGTATTGACTACATTGTTATAATAATATTTTTGTGGATTATTTACTGATTCACCTACTTCTATAAATGATGAAAAATGCATTACTGCAGTAATATCATATTTTTCAAAGATTTTGTTTACATCAGATATATTAGCTAAGTCACATTTACAGAAATGACCCCATTTAATTGCCTCTTCATGTCCATAACTAAGATTATCCAGTATAACAGTTTCATATCCTGATTCAGATAATAATTTATTTACATGAGAACCTATATATCCTGCTCCACCAACTATTAATATCATTTTCTTACCTCATTAACTAAATTATAACGTATAATATTCTCCATCTTTACGTTCAACTCTTCGTAGTAATTGTTTATTTTCCAGAGATACTATGATGTTATATGTTTTTTTAGGAGTTAATTCTAATTCCCCATATAATAAAGCCCCTTCTATAATATACCTTGGTGCATATTCATCATATTTATGTATAACATTTTGAATTACTTGATAGGCATCTTCTTCAGTTTTATTGAGCATATATTTTTTTAGTGCAGATTTATCTTCAACTATTTCTACATCTTCTTCTAAATTAGAGTAATTGATTATTTTTTCATCTTCATCAAAATGGATGAAGTTTTTTGATTCTAAAGATTTTAAAATATCTACAATTTGTGTTTCTGTTAAATCAAACATATCTCTAATATTATCAAAAGGTATACTTGTAGGATATTGTTCTAAGTTATTTTTTAATAAAAGTAATATTTTATTTTCATTCTTTGTAATAATCTGCATTAAAAACACCATTTAATTATAATATTATATCTGTTGAAATTTAGTAAATAATTATAGCTTTTTTTCATATATATTTTCATACACTAAACTAAAGGGGGGTCTTGATAAGTACTCATAGAGGTCTTGATAAGTACTTATTCAATCTATAAACCAATTAATTTATATTATATTAACCATAAAAATAAAAATTAAGTTTATTTAATTATTTAAGTGAATAAATATATTTTTTGAATTACATCACCAAGTAATAAAATAATAGATAATAACAACTATTTAAAATATTAAATTTAGGAGGTAGGAAATGTTAGAAGCTTTGTATTACAAAACAATAGACCGAAGAGAACAACTACAGAATTATTTCAAAAATATAAAAAGAGAAATCATCGCAGAAGAAATAGAAAAAAAATACAATCAATATGACTATAAACAAGAAAAACAATCAAAAATATTTGCATCTGTAGATGGTAGTTTTAATAAAAAGAAATATATGGCCTGTTTTATTTATGCATTAAGTAGTCAAACAATTATTTCAAAACCAAATGAAGGAATTATTAAAGAATCTGCTGCAGCTGAAATAAATCAAATATCAACAATACAAGCAGGAAATATTGATAGAATACTATCCCGATATATGGACATATTAGAATTAAAAAGCACAATAGATACATTAAAAAAACATCCAGAAATTGATTATATGCTTTTAGATGGTAGTATTGGAGGAAAACTGAGTAATTTAAGATTAGACAATCGAAAGATTGAACAATATATTAATTTATTAATAGGATTAAGTAGAACAATTACTTCAGAAAATCTTGAAAAAGACGAAATAAATTTAAGTATAGATGCCATAACCAAAAAAGATGAAATAATTAATAAAATAAAAAAAGAAAATCCTCTTAACACTTTAAATATTGATAAACTAGAAAATAGTTTAATAAACTATTATAGTGGACTTGAAGAGTTAACATGCATAGCATATCTACTTGAGAACTATAAAGAAAAAATTATATGTGTTTCAAAAACCAGTAGCACAACAAAGTTATATAATAAAAAAATACCTGATGCAGCGTTACTTGAATACTATTCTAAAAAAACATTTTACACAGATGCAACACCTGAAGAACATGGACCAATACGATTATTTTATCAAAATGATATACGTCAAAAAATTCCTGTAAAATTCCCAATACTTGATAACGAACTAAGAAAATTAAATTATACCACAACATTTACACGATTTAAATATAATAAAAATGTTATTAAAATAGAATTACCCTACAAAGTAGATAATAATAAACTCAAAGAAATACTAAATGAATTAAATACAAGTAACATTGAAGGATATCCTTATATTTTAGAAAAAGCTCATGATGAAGTTGTTATTAAACAAAAAGATATGGATACTATAATTAATAGAATTGAAATAAACGAAAAAACAGGAAGAGATATGCTTTAAACAAGAGGCGATACCATGACAGAAACAATTGGCTATACTATTGGTGAAAGTAAAATAACTAAACTAAACTTCATTTCTAAAAGTAAACCTGAAGTTGGAGAATATGTTTATTTTGAATATGAAAATGACATAATTATTGGAATGATTGAAACATTATATCGTGGAAATCAATCAATAGATGAATTAATAAGAAATCCTGAAATTGTAAAAAGAATAATGGAAATTGAACAAGATATGGACCAATATATACGAGGAACAATTACTGTTTTAGGTGATAAAGACAAGCTAAGAATACCTAGAATTCCATGTCCAGCAGGAACTGAAATAAAAAAAGCAGATACTAAATTATTAAATGAAGTATTTAAACGAGATAATGGAGTTGAAATAGGAACTATTCTAACAAATCCTGAAGTAAAAGTTAATCTAGATATTAACAGTATGGTATCAAGACATTTAGGTATACTTGCTATGACAGGTGCAGGAAAATCCAACACAACAGCAGTTATAATAGATGAACTATTAAAAGTTGGAGGATGTATAGTTATATTCGATATGCACTCCGAATATGGAAGAACAAAATTCACTAATGGAAATATAAAAACCATAATTCCTCGAATAAATCCTAAAGACTTAACAATGCAAGAATTAAAACGTTTAACAGGAATCAAAGATAATGCAGTAAATCAAGAACGATATTTAAGAGAATCACATAAAAAAGCTATGGAACAATTACAAATTGGTGGTGTTGACGATTTTATTCAAACAATGATAAATAATGTTGACAAAGAACGTAGCAAACTGGAAAATGAAAAAAATACTTCAAAAAATGTGGAAGCCTGTACTAGTGTAATAAATAAATTAGATGATTTAAGAAAGAAATATGAAAGAATACTCAACTCAACTGATGCAGCAGATATAGTTAATGAAATTGAATTAAATAAAGCTAATATTATTGGTTTATCTTCTCTTGATGAATTAGCTTCAGATATTATAGTAAACCATACATTAAATCATATCTTAAATCGTAGGAAAACTAATGATATAGAATTCCCAGTATTTTGTATAATTGAAGAAGCACACATGTTAGCTTCAAGAGAAAGAGATACCCGTTCAAAATATACCATTGCAAAAATTGCTAGAGAAGGCCGTAAATTTGGAGTAGGTTTATGTTTAGTTAGTCAAAGTCCAAAATCACTAGATGATCATGCATTATCACAAATGAATAACTTAATTATATTAAGAACTGTTTCACCATCAGATCAAAAATACATAGCACAATGTAGTGAAAGTATAAGTCAAGACTTAATTGAACAATTACCTTCATTAAATATTGGAGAAGCCATTGTATTAGGTCAAATGATTAAAGTTCCTACAATGATAAAGATAAATAAATTTGAAGGAAAAATTGTGGGTACTGATTTAGACATAATTAATATTTGGCAAAACCATAAAAAAGAAGAAGAAATAAAATTAGAACAACAAGCAAGAGAAATTGATGATTTAGGAATATAAATTATGACAAAAATAGCACATTTTGCAGATACACATTTAGGTTACAGGCAATACGGAATAAGAGAACGAGAAGAAGACTTCTATGACTCTTTTAACAAAATTATAGATGACATGATAGAAAAAAATGTTGATTATGTTATCCATTCAGGGGACTTATTTGAAATTGCAAAACCACCTATAAAAGCACTATTTACTGCACAAAAAGGATTTGAAAAATTAATGGATAATGGTGTGAAAATATATGTTATAGCAGGTAACCATGACATATTAAAACAAAAAGGATCTTTAATTCCACAAGAATTATACAAAAATGATAATTTCAATATATTATCCACAAAAAACCATTCTTTTAAACTAACCGATGATATTTTTTTAGGTGGCATCCCTTATCTATCTAACCAATATGAAGATTATATGAAAATTTTTTTAAATGAAATACTTAAAGATTCTAAAAAGTATAAATTTAAGATATTAATGTTACATGGATCAATTAGTAAATACTTTAATTTTAATCCTGAATTTAATCTTGAAGTTATACCTGAAGGATTTGACTATTATGCCTTAGGTCATTTACATAATAGAATTAAAGAGAAATTTAAAGGAGGAATTTTATCTTATCCGGGTTCTACGGAGATAAGAAGCAGTGAAGAAATTAAAGATTACCAGAAGCAAGGAAAAGGTTATAATTTAATAACAATTAACGATGATATAAATGTAGAATATATTAATATTCCCCTTAAAAGAGAATTTATCAGAGAAAACATTGATTATGTAAATCTCGATGACCGACTAGATAAATTAGAATCAAAAATAAAAGATTTACCAGAAAAACCTCTTGTTCAATTAACAATTAAAAATGGTAACTTTGAAAAATCAGAAGTTTCACAAAAAATATACCAAAAATTAAATCAATACACCCTAAGAACTAAAATCATAACTGATATTACTGAGTTAACAACACCTCCTGAAACAGATTCTGAAGAAACAGTGACCCCCGTTTCTTTAATTCAAGAATATTTAAATGAAGATTTCGGTGAAGAAATATCAAAACTGGGAATTAATTTGTATACTGAATTATCACAAGGAAATCTTCCAATGAGTAAAAAGATAGCTGAAAACTTTTATGAAAAATTTTTTGAAGAAGATGATGCATCATGATTATCCATAAAGTTAAATTAGAAAATTTCAAATCATATAAAAATACTGAAATTGAATTAAATCACGGTATTTCTATTATTATTGGAGAAAATGGTGCAGGAAAATCTACAATTCTTGAAGCTATAAGTTATGCATTATTTAAAGAATTTGAAGGTAAAATTGAAGATGTTAAAAGAAAAACAAGTGATGTTGGGGATAACATTAAACAAATGCTTGTTACATTAGAATTTGAACATCAAGGAAATTATTACCAAGTAATTCGAGGGAAAAAGAAATCAAATAACATAGCCAAGTTAATGATAAAAAGAAACGAATATTGGGAATTAAAAATAGAAGGAGACAAAAACGTAACCCACGAATTAGAAAATATATTAAACATCGATTCAAAATCATTTTTAAATGCAGTTTACATAAAACAAGGACAAATGACCGAATTAATTGAGAAAACTGCATCTGAACGAAAAGATTTCATATCAAAACTATTGAATATTGAAAGTTTAGAAAAAACATGGAAAGATATGAAAGAAATTATACGAGTATATGAAGATAAACAAAATGTTACACAAGGACAATTGATGCAGAAGAAAGAAGTTTTAGAAAAAATAGATAATTTAAAAGAAAAAATAAATGAAGAAACTAATTATTTAAATGAATACAAAAATAAAAAAACACTTATCGAAGAAGAATATTCAAAAATAGAACACGAATTCAAAGAAAACCAGGAAAAACAAAATAAACATACAATTTTGAATAATCGATTAATAACCGAAAAAAACAATCTCAATAATTCTAAAAATATACTAAAACAATTAGATGATGAATTAAATAGTATTGATAACTATGAAATAGAAATTAATAAATTAAAAAAAGAAATAAAACCTTTAAATCAGTTAAAAGAATTAAAAGATTATAAAAATACATATGATTCTAAAAAAGTAGAACTATCTAAAATTAATGAAGAATTTACTCGTAACAAAAATACACAAGAACTAATTAACACAAATAAAGAAGATTATAAAAAATACTTAATCAGAAAAGATCAACAAGAAAAACTTGAGGAACAAAAAATAATAATTGAAAAAGAAAAAGAAGAATATAATACAATTGAAGCACAACTCAAACAAAAAAGCAACAGAAAAGAAATTCTAAGAAAAGAAATTAATAATACGGCCAGTGATGTAGTAAAACTATTGAATTTTTATCCAAAGAATGCTGAAGATATCCAAAAAGCTTTAACAGAAAATATGAATAAAAATAATGATGAAATTGATAGAATTACTAAAAAAATCAATCAAAATGATATAGAAATTACATTGAATATAAACAAGAGAGATGAAACAAAAAAATCTTTAAAAGATTTGAAAAATACTACAGATATCTGTCCTATATGTCAATCTAATATTTCTCATCAAAAACATGATGAATTAGAAAGAAATTATGAAGAAATAATAGTAAACTGTGAAACAAATATTGATAACTTACAAAAATCAAACGAAGAATTTGGAAAACAATTAAAATCATTAAATGATTTCAAAATAGAACTTGAAAAATATAATATACCTCTCCTAGAACAACAAAACGAGGAATTTGAAGACTTACGTGAAGAATTAAAAAATATTGATGAAATTTATACCAAAATAAATAAAATTAAAGAAGATAAAAACAAAATTGAAGAAGAAATTAAGAACAATAAAGAAATAATGCTCCAATTAGAAGAAAATTATCAAAAATATATTACAGCTAACGAATTAATTAAAGAATTTGATTCTATAGAAAATATAAAAATTAAACAAGAAAACTTACAGAATGAACTTGAATTATTAGCTCAAAAAATAAAAAGCATATCACAACAAGTACAAATCAGGGATAATTTAGATTTGACAATTAAATATCTAGAAACATCAAAAGAAAAATATAACCAACTAATTGGAAAAATTGAAAACAAAGAAATTAAACTTAAGCAAAAAGAAGAAATCAATAATAAAATGCTAGTGGAAGAAAACACTATCCACAATACAGAAGTTGAAATTGCAGAATTATCATTCAATGAAGAAAATTATAATATATTAAATGATAAATGTACATCACTACAAAAAGAAATAGACACAATTGATAAAAAAATCATTGAAAAAGATACAACCATAAAACAATATGAAATTGTTCTAGAAGAAAACATGAATAAACTAAATGAACTAAAAGATGTAGAAAAAAATCAAATGAAACTAAAAAATTATCTTAAATTATTAAATCATATACGTGATATATTTAGTAAAGATAATATTCAAAAAGAAATAAGAACACGTGTAAAAACTCCGATAGAAAATAACACAAATAAGATATTCCAAGAATTTGATTTTGAATATGATGCATTAAAATTAAATAATGACTATGAAATTACTATGAAACTAGGTGTTGAAGAATTACCATTAAATTTACTTAGTGGTGGGGAAAAAATTGTTATAGCTTTAGCACTTAGATTAGGAATTGCTCAAGTAATAACTCAAAACAAAACAGAACTATTAATTTTAGATGAACCAACTATTCATTTAGATAATGAAAGAAGATCAGATTTAATTGAGATACTACGTAAAATAAATATTGTTCCTCAAATGTTAGTAGTTACTCATGATGAAGAAATGTTAAGTTCATCAGATAATATAATTAGAATAAGCAAAGTAAATGGAATTTCTAATATTGAAACTGATTAAAATAGTTTCAATTAACTTTTTTTTAGAATAAATAAAAATGGGATTAATTAAAAAAAAATAATATGATTAGCCATTTCTGGCAACCCCTTTAATCATATCAAATCCTTAAATATAAAGAAGGAGAAAAGAAGATTACATTATATTATATTTTTGTAATAATAAGAATTCATCCGTGGTTAATTTTTTACCATCTTTGAATCTTTGGAAAATTTCTTCTGCAGCTTCTTTTTCTTTTACATCACTATCTTCAGATTCGTGGGATCTTCTTCCTTTTGATTTGGATTTAGCTTGATCCATACATTTATTAACTTTTCTTATTTCAGATAGTTTATTTTTAACTTCTTCGTGTTTTGCAGTTGCATTTTTCCTTGAATTAATAAATTCTTGGTGTTTTTCATCTGCTTTTTCTCTTATACCATCAATTTTGTTAAAGTATTCAATCATTTCTTCGTGAACTGCTTGAGCTTTATCAGATAATTCAACAACATTTTTGTGATATTCTTCTGATTTTTCTTTTAACTCATCAGCATCTTTTTCATCTTCTTCGTTATGTTGAATTTCTTTAAGTTGTTTTGTGAGTGTTGAAACTCTTTTTACAAGTTCGTTTTCTTTTCTGATATCTAATACTTTGGTTTGTATTGTTTTATCGATTTTGTTTATTTCAGCTTGAATGTTTGAAATTTCTTTTTTACCAGAATTCCATTCGAGTTTTTTAAGTTTTTCATTACATTCATTTCTTAAATCTTTATTTTCACGAACTTGTTTGTTAATTTCATCTCTTTCATTTCTTTTATCTAAAGCAATTTGAAGAGTATCTTTAAGTTCTTGATTTAATTCATCTCTTTCTTGTCTGAATTGTTTAGTTTCTTCATTCATTTGATCTCTTGAATTTTTGAGCTCAGTTAATTCAGATTCTAAAGTTCTTTTAACTTCTAATAATTGTTGGAAGTTAAGTTTTGAATAATCAATAGTTGATTCTTCAGCAGGTGCATCTTCTTTTGTTTCTTCAGTAGCCTCTTCAGCTCCTGCATCTTCAGCT
>SUTP01000016.1:15139-29392 GCA_015062815.1 Methanosphaera stadtmanae
TCTTCATCAGATTCAACTACTTCTTCAGTAGCATCTTCATCAGCTTCTGCATCTTCAGCAACTGCTTCTTCTTCAGGAACTTCTTCAACTTCCTCTACTGGTGCTTCTTCAGTAGTTTCATTTTCAACTATTTCTTCATTTTCTAATATTTTTTCTTCGTCTGCCATTATATCAAGTACCATCCTTAGGTCTTTTTGGTTAATTAAAACATCAGCATTTTCTCTGACTATTGGTTTAGCATTATATCCTATTCCAAGTTTAGATTGTTTAATCATTTCAAGATCGTTAGCTCCATCACCAATTGCAGCACATTCGTCTAAAGTTATTCCTAGTTCTTCTATTAATTCTTTTAGTACGACAATTTTATCATTTGAAACAAGAGGTCCTGAAATTTCACCATTGAGTTTTCCATCAGTAACCCCTATAGTATTGTAACATGCATAATCGGCACCAACAATATCTTTAATTTTTGATGCAATAACATCAAAACCACCCGTGATTATTGCTACTGTATAACCTCTATTTTTAAGTTCTTCTACAGTTTCTACTGCTCCCGGATTTAGAGGAATATTTTCTACAACTTTATCAATGTCA
Source organism: Methanosphaera stadtmanae (assembly GCA_015062815.1). Taxonomy (GTDB): domain Archaea; phylum Methanobacteriota; class Methanobacteria; order Methanobacteriales; family Methanobacteriaceae; genus Methanosphaera; species Methanosphaera stadtmanae_B. The sequence continues at coordinate 15,734 of SUTP01000016.1, forward strand.
TTTACATCAATTCCTTCGAATTTTTTTACTCTTTCACGTATAGATGTTTCAAAAGGAACTTTTCCTTCCATTGCTTCTAATGTCATGACACTTATTTCGTCTTCTATACCTTTTATTTTTGCTATTTCATCTAAACTTTCTGTATCAATTAAAACATTATCTAGATCAAATACTACCAATTTAATCAAAAGATCACCAATATTTTTTTAATAATATAAATAAGAATTATTTTGAGGAATCCCATTTTCCGTATGTTATACTGTTTATCCCATCAAATATATAGCTTTTAAAGACTAATTTATTTTTCTTATTTTTATTATATGAATATTTAATTTGGAGGTTATTATTTAGAATAAAATAATTATTCTAGTAATTGAAGTTATTCTTCAATTAAATATAATTCAGTTAAACGTTGTTTAGTTTTTTGAACGCCTAATAATGCCTGATCTGCAGTTTTTGCTCCAGTACAAACAACTTTACCTGAACCAAATAATAATAGAACAACTTTTGGATCAGATAACCTATATACTAAACCAGGGAACTGTTCAGGTTCATATTCAGTATTTTCTAAATCTAAAGCAACGGCTTCTAAATTTAGTACTTTACCTAAGTTAGCTGATGCAACAATGTTTTGAATTTTTATTTCAAATTCATCAGGAATTTCAGTATCTAAATCTCTAATTCTATCTACAGTCATGTGAATAGCTTTTATAGAGTCATCTATACATTTAGCTCCAGTACATACAAGTTTACCAGAACCAAATATTAAAGCTGCAGTTTTAGGATCTTTAAGTTTAAATACTAATCCAGGAAATTGTTCTAAATTGTATTCAACATTTTCTAAAGCTGGTGCTATTTTTGGTAAATTTAATGATTTACCTAAAGTTGCAGAAGCTACAATGTTTTCAACTTTAATTTCTACATCGGCCATGCTCTCTCCTCCATCAAAGTGATAAGCATTTAGCATACTTTAAAATAATAATAATTAGATAGGTTATTTATAAATAATTAAAATCTTAAAAAAATCATTAAATTATCTATAAAAAAAATTATTTCTTAGACTATAGTCTATTTGGGGTTTAAGAAAAACTATTAATCATCACTCACTACCAAATTACATTTTGTTATTTAAAATATACTAAATAACATATTATGTATTTATATATGTTACGTTCTTACTTATAAATATAACTATGACTTAATCTAAAAAATTTAAACGGAAACTATATTCTCAAAATACTATTTTAATGATTTAATAAATAAGATATAATAGATATACAGAAAATAATTAGATTTGATTATATGATTGAAGTTGAAATAAAAGCAAAACTTTACAGTAAAATGGAAACATTGAATAACATTAAAAAAATTGGTGGTGTTTATTCACATACCGAGAAACAACATGATATTTATTTTAACGCCCCACATAAAAATTATAAAGATACAGATGAAGCTTTACGTATACGTGTTATTCCTAAAGATGATGATTTTGAAAGAATTTTAACATATAAAGGACCTAAAATTGATTCTAAAAGTAAAACACGTGAAGAAATTGAAGTACAAATAGAAGATACTGAAAAAATGACTGATATTCTTATTAATTTAGGTTTTAAACCAACAGCAGTTGTAGATAAAGTTCGAAGAATATTTAATTATGAAGATTATATAATAACTTTGGATAAACTAGAAGGTTTAGGTTATTATATGGAGATAGAATATGTAGCCGAAGATGATAGTGATATAGAAGAAATTAGGGATAATATAATCAAAGTATTTGAAAAATTAGGAATTACTGATGGCTTCGAACGAACATCTTATTTAGAGCTTTTAGAACAACAACAAACATAAACTATTTTAGAAATAATAAAAATAATATTAAGATATAATAGAACAAAAAAATGGATTTGAATTATTTATACAGTATTATTTATTTAACTCATTATATCAAAAAATAATTATAAATGGGGGTATAAAAATTAGGGATAGATTTGTAAGTATTTATAATAATGAAATAGAATACAATTTACCAGATAATATTAATATATATGATACCACACTTCGTGACGGTGAACAAACAGCCGGAGTGTATTTTTCTATAGATCAAAAAGTAGAAATAGCTCACAAGTTAGATGAATTAGGTGTCCCCCAAATTGAAGCAGGTTTTCCAATAGTTTCAGAAAATGAAAAAGAAGCTGTTAAAAAAATAGCTCATGAAGGATTAAATGCAAATATAATTTGTTTAACGAGAACTAAACGTGAAGATATTGATGCAGCTCTTGATGCTGATGTTTCAGGAATAATTACATTTATGGGAGCTTCTGATTTACATTTAAGTATTAAAATGCCTAATAAAAGTAGAGAAGAAATTATAAGTATGTGTATGGATGCTGTTGAGTATGGTAAAGACCATGGATTATTCGTAGCCTTTTCTGCTGAAGATGCTACTCGAACAGAATTACCAAAATTAATTGATTTATATAAAAATGCCAATGAATACCATGCTGATAGAGTACACATTGCAGATACAACAGGGTCCATAAATCCCTATGCTATGCAGCATTTAGTAGAAAGTATAAAAAAAGAAGTGGATGCTGAAATAGCAATGCACTGTCATAATGATTTTGGTATGGCTGTGACTAATTCAATAGCCGGATTATTAGGAGGAGCAACTTCCATTTCTACTACTGTTAATGGTATTGGTGAAAGAGCAGGTAATGCTTCACTTGAAGAATTGATTATGGCTTTAAAATTATTATATAACAAAGATTTAGGATTTAATACTGAAGTTATTAATGAATTATCCCAAATTGTTTCAAAATATAGTAACATACCTATTCCGGACAGTAAAGCTATAGTGGGAAATAATGTATTTAGACATGAATCTGGTATTCATGTAGATGCAATATTGCAAGATCCTTTATCTTATGAGCCATATTTACCTGAAATGATTGGAACTAAAAGAAAGATTGTTTTAGGTAAACATTCTGGAAAATCAGCTATTGAAGAAAAGTTAGATACTCTTAATTTAAAGTTAAGTGATGAAAAAGTAAAAGAAATTGTTACGTTAGTTAAAAAAGAAAGAGAAAAAGGATACGATATTTCTGATGAAAAATTCGATGAAATTCTTGAAAAAGCAAATGTGAAACGATGAGGATACTATGAACATAACAGAAAAAATTTTAGCAAAAGCTTCAGGTAAAACTGAAGTTAGTCCTGATGATATTATTAATGCTAATGTTGATTTAGCAATGAGTCATGATGGTACTAGTCCACCAACAATTAAAGTATTTGAAAAAATAGCAGATAAAGTTTGGGATCCTGAAAAAATTGTTTTAGTATTTGATCATAATGTACCAGCTAATACTATGGGATCTGCTGAATTTCAACAAGTTGTACGTGAATTCGGTAAAAAACAAAAAATACCTAATATGTATATTCAAGGGGAAGGAATCTGTCATCAAGTACTTCCTGAAAAAGGACATGTTAAACCTTCTACTGTAATTGTCGGTGCTGATTCACATACATGTACTTATGGAGCTTTTGGAGCATTTTCAACAGGTCTTGGAGCTACTGATTTAGCTATGGTCTATGCTACAGGTCAAAATTGGTTTAAAGTACCTTCTTCACTTAAAATTAATGTTAATGGAACTTTACAAAAGAATGTTTATTCTAAAGATTTAATTTTAAATATTATAAAGACTTTAGGTGCATATGGTGCAACATATAAAAGTTTAGAATTCCATGGAGATACTATTGATAATTTATCTGTAGATGCTCGAATGACTATGACTAATATGGCTATTGAATGCGGTGCTAAAAATGGTATAATGGTTCCAAATAAACAAACGGAAGAATATTTATCACAACGTGGTGTTACAGATTACACTATAACTAAACCAGATGTTGATGCTGAATATGAAAAAGAATATGATTTTGATGTGAATGATTTACAACCTCAAATTGCATGTCCACATAATGTAGATAACGTTAAGGATGTTGATCAAGTGGAAGGAACACATATCGATCAAGCAGTACTTGGTTCATGTACAAATGGCAGATATGAAGATTTAGAACAAGCAGCAAATATTCTTGAAAATCATAAAGTACATGAAGATGTACAGCTATTAGTATTCCCAGCATCCAGAAATATTTACGAAAAAGCAATAGAAACAGGTATTATACAAACATTAATTAAAGCTAATGCTATCATATGTAATCCTGGATGTGGACCTTGTTTAGGTGCACATATGGGTGTTATGACCGAGGATATGACATGTATTTCAACAACAAATAGAAATTTCTTAGGACGTATGGGTAGTCCAAAATCTTATGTTTACTTATCAAATCCTGCAGTAGTAGCTGCTTCAGCAATTACTGGAGAAATAACAAATCCTTTAAATATATAAATATCCTCCATAAACTTATTTTTTAGATATTTATATGTGAAAATAATTTAATTTAAAAAAAGAAGAGATAAAAAAATTAATTTTCATTAATTTTTTGTTTTAAAAAGTTTATAAGTTCATCATGCACATCATCATGTGTTAATGCCATATCTATTGAACTTTTTAACCATTCTTTTGTATTACCTATATCATAAATTGATCCTTCAAATGTTGTTGCATAAACATTTTCTTGTTCATTAATTGCATCAGTTAATTGTAATTCTCCACCAACTCCGGGTTGGATAGAATTCAATTTATCAAATATGTCGGGTGTTAATATATATCTTCCAGTTATTCCTAAATTTGATGGAGCCTCTTCGAGTTTTGGTTTTTCTACTAAGTTATTAACTTTATAAATATTATCTTCAACAGTCACTCCATCTACTATTCCATACCTTTCTATTTTATATTCTGGTAATCGTTCAATAGCTATTGTTGAACCATGATATTTTTCATATACATCTAACAATTGTTTTGTACATGGTACATCAGAATAAGTTATGGTATCACCCAATAATACTGCAAAAGATTCATCACCAATATGTTTTTCAGCACAGGATATTGCGTCACCTAATCCTTTCTGAGTTTTTTGTCGTACATAATAAATATCAGCCATGTATGTTATATCTTGTATTTCTTTAAGGTATTCTTTTTTATCTTTTTTATTTAAACTATACTCTAATTCAAAAGATCTATCAAAATGGTCTTCAATTGTTCTTTTACCTTTACCTGTAATAATTAAAATATCATCAATACCGGAATTAACTGCTTCTTCGACTACATACTGTATTGTAGGTTTATTATATACAGGTAACATTTCTTTTGGTTGTGCTTTAGTTGCCGGTAAGAATCTAGTTCCCAAACCTGCTGCTGGTATAACTGCTTTCATAAAATTCCTCTTATACTATCAACAATTTACTTATTAAAACCAATGATTTAATAGTTCTAATGTATTAATTAATTTTAAAAAAATAAAGTTGAATTAATTATATTATATTATTTAGTTAATCTTATTAATAGTTTAATCATTTTTTAAAAGAATAGCTTTATAAAATCATGTTTTTGATGCATTTATAAGTATTTTTAAATATTTTCTTGGAATAATATTTATCAATGTATTTCTCAAGAAATAAACTGAAAAAATAGTTTGTAATATGATAAATTTAGAAAAAAAGTATTATATTATTTAAAGTAAATATTATTCAATAGACAAGAAAAAAATTGGAGGTGGAAATATTAAAAAAATTTATGTTATATTGCTCGGCCTAGTGATATTTACCCTGTTGATTAATGTTGTTTCTGCTACAGATGATATTATTGATAATACTTATAATGAAAACGTTTTAAGTACTCCGAGTACAGAAAATAATTTGTATGTGAATGGTTATTCAGATAATATTCTTGAAAATGGTAATATAAATACACCATACAAGACAATAACAGAAAAAGAATTAAATGAAGCACCAAATAATACAAATTTTCATGTTTCTAGTGGAAAATATTATTTAAATCCAATTTCTTTGAATAATAATATAAGTATTATTGGTGAAGATAAAGATACTGTTTTCATAGCTAATACTACAGAGGGCATATTTAATATCAATGTTAATTCAAGATTAACCTTAATTAATATAACAATTCAAGATTATTATTCTGATACAACAGCAATTATCAATAATAGAGGAACATTAATAATTGAAGAATCTATATTCAAAAACAATATTAGAACAACAACAGGTCTGCAAAGTTGTGTAATATATAATTATGCTAATTTAACAATAAATAATTCCGAATTTAGAAATAATACAGGTACTTATGGTGCAAATTTATTCAATAATAATGCTAATACCGTTATAACGAATAGTTTATTCATAGACACTCATAGTACAAGTGTTGGTGGAGCAATTTATACTTTAAGATCAAATATGACTGTAGAAAACTCCACATTTACTTCAAATACTGGAGTCAGTGGAGCTGCAATATACAATGCTGTAGGTAAATTAATTGTTAATAATACTTTATTCAATTATAATTATGCAGAAACATTTTTTGGAGGTGCCATATATAATACTGGTGTCACCCAAGTAACTTTTAGTGATTTTATTCAAAATAATGCTAAATATAGTGGAGGAGCTATAACAAATACCAATAACTTTACCGCAATTAATTGTACTTTTGAAGGTAATAGTGCAGGAACTAGTGGAGGAGCTATAGAAAATATTGCTTGGACAGAAACTGAAAATGGAAATCTAACTTTAATAAATTCTTCATTTATTGAAAATAGTGCTACTGTTGATGGAGGTGCTATAGTTAATTTAAATAGTACTTCAGTACCTAATAATTATGGAACTATAACTGCTAGAAATACTTTATTTAGATTAAATAGTGCAGGAAATATTGGTGGTGCTATAGCAAACGATCATTATATTAACTTAGAATATAATGTATTTGTAGATAATGATGCATTAACTGATAAAACAATATATTCTCCAAAAAACCTTATCAAAAGTATAAATAATAATTGGTGGGGTGAAAATAATCCAAATTGGAAAAAAATAGGTGTTACTCCAGATAAATGGATAATAATGAATTTTACTAACACTAGTAGTTTAATCAAGGATATGGAAACAAAATTATTCGTTTCATTGAATACTTTGAATACTGGTGAAAAAATAAATTCAGAAATACCTTCCAGAACAGTTATATATTTATTGTCCAATTCAACATACTACGATAATAATCAGGTAATTTTCACAAATGTTACAAACACAGTTATTGCTCGTGATGAATTAACTGCAATGATTGATAACCAGCGAATTTCATTAAATCCTGAAGATTCAAATATTACATTTAGATTAATAAATAAAAATCAGACAATTGAAATTAATGTAAATTTACCTGAAAATATTAATGGAAAAGCTTCATTTAAAATTGATGGAAAAACAATAGTCTCTAATCAGAGAATTAAAAATGGTAAACTAATATATGCATATGATATTCCAACATCTTGGAGTAAAAATAATTATACATTATCCACAGTACTTATAACAAGTACGGGTGAGTCTTTAAGAAAAAATATGACTATCACTTTACCAAAAAGAACCGTTAATACATCAATTAAAATTAATAATGATACACGAATCGAAGCAGGAACTACCATAAAGATTATTGCAACTATAAAAATGAATAATATTGCTGTGAATTCTGGAAAGGTTTCTTTTAAAATCAATCAAAAAACCATACAATCAAATGTAAAAGTAGTTAATGGACAAGCCATAATCAAATATGTTATACCTGAAACATTTTCACCAAAAAAATATACTATTAGCATAGTTTATTCGGGTGATTCTAATAAAGAATCAAATAGAAAAAATACAACTCTGACCATTCTAAAACATGATGTACATCCAAGTATAGATTCATTAAATCTCATGTCTGATGCAGAGGTAAGTGTTTTCATTGGATTAGTTGATAGTAATGATAATTATGTAACTTATGGAAAAATTTGTTACAAAATAAATGGAATAACTATGGAAAAAAATATTATTTTAGATGATGGTATGTTTGTATTAACTTATACTACTCCTAAAGTAAAAACAGGATCTAGTATAAATAAAACATTAACTATTATAATGCAAGAAAATAGTTTTTATAATAGTATGGTGTATGATATACCAATAAAAATAGAGAATTAAAATTTCTCTTTATTTTTTCTTCTCCTTATTATAACTAATTTTTTATTTTTTTATTAAAACTAGTTTTATTTGAAAATAAGTATTATTAAAAAAAAAGAATAATTAGAATATTTCTATTCTAATGTTTAAATTGGGTTTTTGAATAGGAACTTGGAGTATTAACATTAAATAATAATTTAGACCAATCTGGTGTTTCTTGTCCCCAATAATTATTGGTTATAACTACATTTGAACCAGAACCTGTTATAGCATTTCCAATATTTGAAGCATTATTATTAATGAAATTGGTAGTTGAAACTGTTAAAGTATTTGTAGTAGCTATAGCTCCTCCACCTAATGTAGGAGCAGATATTCTATTATTGATAAAATCTGAAGCTGTTATAATAGCATCTTTTGAATCAACAGATAAAGCTCCACCAATAGAGAATGAATTTGATCTTAAATAGTTACCTGCAAATGTTGTACCATTTAGATAGATTCTATCTCCGGAGAAGTACATTGCTCCCCCATAACTTGAGTTTCCACTAGCATTATTATTAGTGAAATTGGTAGAATAAACATTTAAAACTCCACCATCCTGATAATAAGCTCCTCCAAAACCATTAGTGGTTGAAGTTAATACATTACCATTAAATCTTGAGTTAAGGATGATTGAATTAGCAGAATAACTATATACTGCTCCACCCATTACATTAACAGATTTTGCATAATTACTATTAATATTTACATTTGAAATAGTTAAATTTCCATATTGAAGATAGACAGTTGATCCACCAACTACATTGTTAGCATAAGCTTTATTTAAATTTAATGTTGAATTTATAATAGCTACAGAGCCACCTAAACCTCCAATAACTCCACCCATTGTATATTGTGTTCCATTAGATGTTGCGTTGGTGATAGTTGAATTTATTATGATTAAATCACTGCCAGAAACTTTTATAACTCCACCAGTTATCATAGCACCTTTTGCTTGATTATTTATAATTCGGGTATTATTGATTAATACATTACCATTAGTTGAATAAATAGCAGAACCACCAGTTGAATTAGTTCCTGTAACTTTATTATTGTTGAAGTAACATGAATTAATATTAGTTACATTACTATCAGAGTATATGGTTCCTCCTTGACTGTTTACATGTGAAGCAACATTATTCGTAAATGTTACACTAGTTAAATTAATATATCCTGTTGAATATATTGCCCCTCCAGAAGATGCTCCTGAAGCTGTATTATTTATAAATTTCACATTTTTAATATTTAATGTACCTTTTGAAGTTATTGCTCCACCAGTAAGTGCTATGGTTGATTTACCATTAATAATTTGCATATTTTCTATTGTTAATATTGCCTGTACTAATTGTACATTTATCACAGCTCCTTTATTATTTCCATCTATTACAGGATTACCTGAACCTATGAGTTTAACAGAACGTGTTACTGGAATATCATGTTCATAATATGTTCCAGCAGCTACATGAACTGTTCCTAATAAAGAAGTATGACTAACAGCATATGATATTGTTTTAAATGGATTATTTTTATCTCCTAAATTGTTATTATTTCCAGTAGGACTTACATATACTTCATTTTGATAATAGTTTGAAATATGGGCTACAGCACTAGATGTGTCATAAATCTTATTTTGTGAAAATACAGCTGTATACTCAAATTTTTGATTTTCGTATTTTCTAGGTAAAACATAATTTATTATAGCATAACCATTTTTAACTGTTCCATTACCTACGACAGTTTTATTGATATATATTTTTACTTCACCAAATTCAACATTATAACCATCTTCATCAACTACAGAAACATTAATTTTTATTGTAGAACCAACCACTCCAGTATAATCTATTGCTTTTGTAGTTGTTTTTAATCTACTTACATTAAGAGTATTTGTATTATTACTAGAATAATAACGACTGTCTCCCTGATAAGATGCAGTTATTACATATACTCCTGCTGAATATAATGGAAGTACTTTTGTATAATTAGCTACACCATTAATTACTGGTGCTTTACCAACAAAAGTATTTTGTACCAAAAATAGTACATTTCCACTGGTAACCTTATTACCATTTTCATCTATAACATCAGCTATGAAACTTCCAGTCTTACCTGTTTTAATATTAAGATTATGGGTTCTTGTTTGTGTATTCAATTTTGCTAAAGTAATTTTTCCTGTACCATTACTGTCAATATACTTCCAATTACCATGATAAACTGCATCTACTTTAAATGAACTTGTAGTTATATTCTCCAATGAATATTTATAACGTACAGCACCATTTACTACTGTGCAATTGTAATTAGGATCTGTAACTTCTACTCCATCAATGTAAAGTGTGACATTTCCTCTTTGTACTCGATTTTTATAGTAATCCAATAGTGTTACATCAATATATACTTCGGAATCATATTTTGCAGATTTATTAACAACAATAGTAGTTGTAGTTAAAGTTGTTAATTTTAATTTAGAGCTATTTTTATTTCCTTCAATATATCTAGTATTTGCTGAAGTAGCATTGATTGTATAACTTTTTAGATTATATTGATAAGGAATTGTGTAATAATACGTTACAACACCTTTACTATTAGTATTATTATATCCAAATGACAAACCATTGAGTTTGAAAGCAACTCTGACATTTTTATAAGGATTTCCATTCTCATCTTTAGCTACAGCAGTGAATTTAGTATAATTACCGGCATTACTAGTAACATTTGAAACTACAAGTGTTGAAGATAATTTTTTAACAATCAAATTAGCTGTTGCTACACCACTATTATACATATAACTTCCACTGTAAACTACAGATAATCTATATGTACGAGGAATAAGACTTAAATCATAAGTAAATGATGCTGAACCTTTCGTTAATTTAATTACTGGTGAAATTGTATTATTATTGATTTTAAATACTACACTTCCCTCAGCATCACTATTTACTTTAACCTTAAAAGTAACATTTTTATAAGTTTTTGCTGTGTAATTTTGTAAAACAATTGTTGGTGTTATATTATTAGAATATAAAGTTAATGTTGAATTACATGTATATTTATTGTATAATGCATTTCCACCATAAACAAAAGTTAAATTATAACTAGGTGATCCAAAATATGTTGGTACCGTATAATTATATCTAGCAACACCATTTTCAACAGGTAATACTTTAGATATGGTTATACCATTTATTTTAAAGACTCCTTTACCTGTTGCATTAGGACTAACAATTCTTGCATAAAATAACACAGATTGGTTTGGTTTAATATCATAGTTACTTAATCTTATTTGAGGATTCACTTTAGGCTTATTACTTTGAATACTCGTATTTCCAAGTTGTTTCTTATTGGAAAGATCATTTATTTGTACATTATCATTATGAGTATCTACTGAATTATCCGCATCTGAAACTATTAGATTTTCATTAGTTATCTCTTGTGCTATTGATTCACTAAGTTCATTGTTACCATGACTAGAACTGTTTAAATCCTGTGCAGAAACAGTTCCTATTGCAATTAATAGTAATAATAGTGTGACTGTTACAAATAAATGATTCCTTGAAAAATTAATACTTTAACCTCCCTTTGAATCAATTAATTAATTGAAGAATCAATGAATTATTAAATAATTATTGATATAAAAACAATGATTCTTCATGGTATTGAGTATATAAAAATAAATATATAATTCTATTTATCTGAAAAATAAACAAAAATGATTTAATTATATTCTATAAAAATAGAATAGTTGAAAAAAAAATTAATAAATTAAAATAAATAAAGATTAAATTATATAAAATGTAATTATTAAAAAAATTTTAAAATTAATTATAGGAGGATATTTATGTTAGAACAATTCTGGCAATATGGAATTTTAGCTGCTGTTTTAATTTTTGGTATTAAAATTGGTCTTTCAATGGGATTTGCAGGTATTAAAAGAAGTACTGCTCTGAAAATATTAATCGGTTATGCCATTGGATTAACCGCATTATCTTACCTTTGTCAACCATTTACAAAACAGTTAAATACATTAGTATATGGTTATAGTTCAGCAATATTCTCAGTTATCGCAGTAGTTATATTAATTACTGGATTAAAAACGGTTTATGACTGGAAAGTTACTGGAAAAGATTCTGGAACCAGTACCTGCATGGCTATGATTGCACCATGTCCTTGTTGTTTCGGAGCAATATTAAGTTCGGTTATATTAATAGCTCCTCTAGCTGGCGTGTCTACCATAGCTTTAGGTTCTTTATCCTCAGTAGCACTAGTTATAATAATGGGATTAACATATTACTTCTCATCTATTATAGTTAAAAAAATCAATAGTCCATATCCTATTGTATTAGGAAATTTTATGATATTTATTGGAATGTATTTCCTTTTATGTATAACTATCCTACCTAATATGGGATTTATTTCTCAAGCTACAGGAATAGACATTAATTCAATACAAAATATGATAATTATTTTAATTGGAGGAATGATTTTAGTTGGAATAGGATCTATAATGGCACAGAGAAATAGTTATTTATTAGAACATTAATTAAGGAGATTTGAATATGGCAAGTACAATACCCGGTGGAGATATTCTTTCAGGAGCTTTAAATGTAATAGCTCAAAGTTTATTACTTCCTGTAATGATATTGCTTATAATATTTATAATATTTTCAGTTATAGAAATTGGTTCTTTACTAGCAGAATACACTAGTAGAGTAAAAATAACTGCAAAAGAAAAAGATATTCTTGTAAAAAGTATAGCAATATCAAAAACACAAGAAGAAATGTGTGAAATTATTAATAATAGTAAATTAACCAAAAATGATAAAACATTACTCTGCACAATTGCTACATTAAATAATGAAATATACAGTAAACCAACACGCGAAATAATCGCAAAAAACTTACTTGATGAACAAGAACAAAAAATATCAAAATCATTAGAAAGAACAGATATTGTAGCAAAATTAGGTTCTGGTTTAGGATTACTTGGTACTATTATCCCAATGGGTCCGGGACTTGGAGCATTAGGTAATGGTGATATGCAGACATTAACTTCTAATTTAACAGTTGCTTTCAACACGACTACTGTAGGATTAACTGCAGGAAGTATCTGTTATGTCGTTTCTAAAATTAGAAGACGATGGTATGAAGAAGAAATGAATGCTTTATATGATATAGCAACTACAATAATTGAGGTAGAATTATGACCTTGAGAAGACGTTCAAGATTTACAGAAACAGAAGACACTGATCCTATGTCCTCTGCAACAAATCTTACTGACGTGATGTTAGTACTAGCAGTTGGTTTTATGATTTTTTCATTTATGGCTATGGGATTACAAAATATAACCGAAGTCGAAGAACGTATGGAACCGACCAATCAAAAAATGCAAAATATTACATCCGAAGGATCTGGATATACCGAGCTAGGAAAAGTATATGAAGACCCTAAAACTGGTGAAATACTAATGGTTCAACAAAATAGTTCGGGATAAATATTACCCG
>SUTP01000077.1:0-2962 GCA_015062815.1 Methanosphaera stadtmanae
GGATATATTTTGACAAGTGCAATCTTATCAGATATATTAGTATTTAAGTTTAATTTCTGCTCTCCACGTTTTGTGTAAGCAACTTCTGAATCATATAATTGGATTTCATTATTTTCTATTTTAGCAAGAGGTTCCATATTTATGCTGTTAAATGTGTCACGACGGGATGTGTGCATTTTACGGGCACGTGTTCCACGAATTAAATCACAACATGGATCATCTTCTGAGGAATGCATACAAACCATTACTTCTGCAATATCTGATTTTACTCCTGCAATAGATCCCATTAAATTGGTGAATGCATCAGATGATGGTCTGTCAGAACTACGTTGTGCACCGGTTATTACAATAGGTACTGGAGTATCAATCATGAAACTTAATGCTGAGGCTGTATAGTGCATTGTATCGGTACCATGAGCAATGATTACTCCATCTGCACCATTAGTGATTTCATCAAAAACACTCTCAGCAGTTTTCACCCAGTATTCGGGTTTCATGTTTTCACTTAGAATATTGAGTATTGCCTTAGCATTAATATTTGCATAATCAACAAGTTCTGGTGTTGCACGTAGTAAATCATCAGCTGTAAAAGCAGGATGTACTGCACCTGTTTTATAGTCAATTACACTTGCAACTGTCCCCCCGGTAGAAAGAATTGAAATATTATCCTTATCATCACTTAACTGTTTATCCACAGGGTCAAGTTCAATATGTGGTTTGTCTCCTTCACTAATCTTTTCAATTTTAGCACCTTCAATGTCAACACCAATATTGTATCCGCTGTCTAATTTTATAATTATTGTATTTTCATTTGAATAATCCGGTTTTTCAAGTAACATTCCAGTATGGCTTATCTCTGGTTTTGTTACTTTTACTGTATCTCCCACAGTAATCTCGGATAGTTCAAGAAAATCTTTAAGATATCCTTCATATGCCAAAAATTTTTCCTCCTCTAAAATGAGTTTTGAATAAAATTAAATTAAACCAATAAAAAATATTATTATTAGATTATCAGTTATTCTTCCATAATAAATAATTATATTATTTTAATAGTTTTTATTTTTTAGTTTTTTTAATTAGATTAGGGGTATGATTTAAAACTAGATAAATTTAATGTAAAAAAAGTAAATTGAATAAACAGTAAAAACTGTTTATTTGTTTGGAATTACAAGGATAGGTACTTTGCTGTGTCTGACTGTTTTTTCAGTAACACTGCCTAATAGGAATCTATCAAGCATATGTTTTCCACTACTTGCAATAACAATAAGGTCAATATTTTCTTTTTCAGAAACTTTTAAAATGATATCTGCAGCATTACCTTCCACGGTCATTGGGGTGAGTTTTATATCATCTATGCCTTCAACATCCATATTTTTAATAATTTCTTCAACGTGACCTAATACTTTTCGACTTTCTTCCTGTAAAATCATTTCAGATTTTGTTATAATGTCCTCTTCTGGAAGACCAGTTAAATATGCACTGTCTACCACATTTAATATAACAATTTCTGAATTTTCATTTTTTGCAATATTTATAGCATGTTGAATAGCTTTTTCTGAGTTTTTAGAACCATCTGTTGGTAATAAAATTTTATCATACATACTTACTACCTTCTATTTCATTCTATATACTAAATTATATTATTTGATTATTAAATAGTTAACAGTAATTAATTACAATTATTGAAAAAAATGAGTTTGCTTATTGTTGTAAAGGGGTATAAAAAGGGAGTTTATTCTTGTGGTGCATGATATTCTAATATAATCTTTTTGGCATGTTCAATTGTTTCCTTATCATTGTTGTTTGCTGCTTCTTTAAGATTGTTTATAATGTTATACATCATTTTATCAACAAGGCTGTGTGTTAGGTGAATGACGGTATGTGTTTCTTTTTTATCTAAATCTAACATTTTCAATGTTTTTTCAACTTCTTGTTTTCTTATTTTTTCTGCTTCCATGTTTAATTTTGATAAAATTGGAGAAATTTCTAATTGTTTAAGTGCATTTTTAAGAAGTAGGGTTTCTTCTTCAATAATTGCTTCAGCTTTAATAGCTTCCTGTTCACGACGTTCCTTATTCTTATCTGTAACATATCTTAAATCATCAAGGTTGTATAGTTTAATGCCTATTTCTTTTACATTTTCATTTATATCTCGGGGGTTGGCAAGATCAAGGAAAATCATTTCTTTTCTATGATCTTCAGATATGTATTCTTCTAATCTTTCTTTATCAATAAGGGCATGAGGAGCACCAGTAGCACTTATAACAATATCAATCTTATTTAATGTTTCATTCATTTGTTTAAATTTAATTGCAATACCTTCAAGTTCCAGTGCTAATTGTTGTGCTTTGTCATAGGTTCTGTTAGCCACAACTATAGCATTGGTGCCTTTTTCAAGTAATGCTTTTGAAACCACGGTTCCCATTTCTCCGGCTCCAATTATGAGAACATTTTTTCCTTCAAGTGAACCATATTTTTCTTCTATTAATTCTACAGCTCCACTACCAACAGATACTCCACCTTCATTTATATGGGTATTTTTACGTATTGCCTGACCTACGTGGATAGCTTTTGTG
The DNA here is from genome assembly GCA_015062815.1 of Methanosphaera stadtmanae. Classification (GTDB taxonomy): domain Archaea; phylum Methanobacteriota; class Methanobacteria; order Methanobacteriales; family Methanobacteriaceae; genus Methanosphaera; species Methanosphaera stadtmanae_B. Next base: position 2,577 of record SUTP01000077.1, read on the forward strand.
AATACTTTTTCTAATTTAGGACCTATTGTTTCTTCTTTTATAGCTTTTTTACGGGCATTTTTTATTTGTCCAAGAATCTGGTCTTCACCCATAATCATTGATTCAAGTCCTGATGAAAGTCTTAAGAGGTGATTTATTGCAACATCATTTGTTTCCACAATAAATGTTGTTGTTGGGATTGTGATATCTTTTTCTGTAATTAAATAAATTTCATATCTGTTACATGTTTTTAGTGTAACTTCTTCTAAAATATCAATTTTTTCATGTATTTTCTCGTTTAATTTATCTAACTTTTCATAAGAACTTTCCATGGTCTCTATATCAGCTATTTTATAGTCTATTCGTATATTGATTAACATTAAATTTCTCCCTTTTATAAACGTTAA
>SUTP01000077.1:3062-8031 GCA_015062815.1 Methanosphaera stadtmanae
TAATTATTGATTTTAAGCCTTGTTATTTATCTATAATTTATTTAACACATTATACTACTTAAAAGATACTGTTATATGATTATTTTATATTATTAATAAGAGTTTTAGCATAGGATTTAGCTTCCTCTATTTTATCCTCACCTATTAATTTACTGATTGTTTCATTTTCATTAATTTTTATCATGTAATCTTTTCTCTTGGCCTGACTGGGTACTGATTCTTTCAGTAGTGTCCGTACATATTCCTGTAATTCAATATAACCAATATCCTCGGGGGTTATAATACTCTGTATTTTTTTTCTTAACTCTTTTGCCATAAGAGGACTTTTTGAATCAGTGTATATTGAAAATGTAACCGGACCTATTTTAAATGTTGAAGGTACAATAACATTGCTGAGTGTAATATCACTTGCACAGTTGATTAGCTTACCTTCAGCTTTAAGAGCAATTTTTCTGTTTAATTCAAGATTATTTGTAGCAATGACAACCAGATCACATTCTTCAATGAGTTCATCCAGTTTATCATTATTATAAAACTGAGCACCCTTAAGGATAAGTTCCTCTTTAATTTCATCATCAATACTTCTGGTTACTATATTAACATGGGCTTTGGCATCTAAAAATCTTCTTGCTCTTCTAATTCCAACAGAACCTGCTCCAACAATTAAAACAGTTTTATCTTTCATTTCCAGAAATAATGATGTTACACTCATGTTATAACTCCTAAAGCTTAAAAAAAATATTTAAAAAAAAAGGTGGGTGTTTATAAATTGTTCATTCTAATATATTTGATTGCACTTTTCAAATCATTTCCAGATGCATTTAAAGCAGATTTAGCTTCATCAATGCTTATATCAAATGTTTGAGCTAATGTCTGTAAATCTTCATCTGAATAATTAATTTCGCCAACATTTGAATGTTTGACAATTTCTTCAGCTAACTGTTTTTTTAATGTCATGTATTCATCATGACTCATACCTATTGAATATAATGCTGAATCTCTTAGCGGACATGGTTTTGAAGCTTTACAACACCAGATTAATGATCCAAAACAGGTTCCCACACCTTTACCTAAATCTGTTTTTTTACCAAAATCTTCCTTAATTTTGACAAATTCTTCCGGACTTATTCCAACTTCGGATAATTTATTATGTACTGGACATGGTTTTACTGGTGGACAACAGAAAGCTAGTCCTCTAACGTCTCCTCCTCTACATACATGGTTTGGTGCATCTTCCCATCCCATCATAATCACTCCTTATTATAATAATAGTTACTTTAATTCTTTTATTAACACTTTAGTTTATATAGATATTATATTTCAAGTATTAAATTTATACTTTTCATTAATTAATATCATGAAGTAATTTTATTCTCATCCGGTAAAGATATGTTTAATATCTCCATCAAGTGCAGCTCTTGCAACAGATACACTATCAGCACCACTATTTAGCATATTCAGGTAATCTTCGTGTGTTTTCACTGAATTATTACCTATTAAATGTTTGCTGGTTTTATCACTGATTTTTTGAATAATGTCCAAATCAGCACTTTCCACTCCAGGTTTCATGGCATCCACATGTAAGTATTTGACATTGTATGATTCTATTAAATCAACAATTTCAAGTGTATTTACTCCCGGAACATTTGCTCTTATCTTAATACCAACATCAGCACTCATGTTACTGGTAACTTCCTCGAGAATTTTACCTAACTTTTCAGGATCTTGAAGTAATGCCTGACCAGCGCCGGCTTCAACGGTTGCATCCTGTCTGCAATGTGCATTTATTTCAACAATATCAATATCCTTATTGTCATAAGCTAATTTGTATGAGTCAATATCTGTTCCCCTTAAATTAACACAAACCCGTCCTTTCCATGAGGGATTATAATTTCGTATAATTTCCACTTCTTCACTAAGTTCTATGTTTAAATGGTGGGGACATGTTAAAAATTCTTGTCTTCCCTCTTTTGTTGAAGATATAAGTCCTGCTTTAAATGATTCTGCATCTGAATTATAACCTCCAATAGTAATTATATCCACGTTTTGTTCTGTGAATTTTTTACAAAATTCTCCATTATTAATTCCAGCCATTGCTGATAAAACATTCATATTATGATTCCCTCTTTAAACTATATTTTACTCTCTATATTATCCTTGATTTATAATCATGATTATATATAATATTTTGAAAAAAAGAGCATGAAAAAAATAAAATGGGGGTGAAATAAATTTAATTATCTTTTAATACTAATATGGAACTGTCAGTTTTTTTAGCACGAATTTCTTCTAGTCCAATATCTGCAAGGTCTGCTGCCTTCAAAGCTTTTTTACCAATACCTATTCCTGCCTTTAAATGAATACCTGTTTTTTCATAGATATTATCTAACACTTTTTGAAGTTCTTCTTCACTCACATTGTTTACGGGAGCCATATAATTATCCCCGCCGATGAAGAAGCACATTGATCCAACTTCTGATAATTCATCCATTAACATGTAAAGCACCTTATATACTTCAATTGATGTGTCAAAAGCAGTTTTAATATCAGTAAGTGTATTTGTAATATCATCAATGTCTATATGTGCAATTCTAACTTCACCATCCTCTTTATCTGCTAATGAATCAATGTTGAGAATTTCTTTCCTTTCGGCATTTTGAGCTCCACCACCTTTTTGAATCATTTCTGTAGCTATCTTCTGAGCTTCAAATGCTGTTTTAGCTGTACCAATTCCCATACTTATTGTTATTGGATATCTGTTACGTATTGAATCCTGGATAAGTAAATGGTCTTCATAGTCCATACCATTACTTATAGCTATTAAATTATCAAATCTATTAAAAAATACTATTCCACCATGAGCACCAAATTCCCTTTCTAAATCACCATATAATCTGGACTGTAGTGTTTGTAAATCTGGTTCATGGCGTGGTCCGGGTGTAACAGTCCATGGCCCATAATTATCTATTTGTATTAAAGTAATCTGTATCATTTAATCACGTATATTTAAAAAATTAAGTTTTATCTTATTTAGAAATAATTTATTATCTTCTTTGCTAAATTTATTTTATCATCCATAGTTTTTAAGATAATATTTTCAGTTGAAACATCTGGTATTATTTCCTTGATTATATCTTTATATTTCTCATCGCTATTATTTATTATATAATGGTTAAGAAAATCTTCATAAATTTGACATACACCATAACAATTACTTTCATAACCCTTAGCTTTCATGAATTTATTTGCAGGTCCACTAATAGCACTTTTTCCAATAAAAGGAGATACCGCAGTAACATAAGATTTTCGTAATTCTTTTTTAACACCAGGCATCATAATTATCGGGTTAATGGAAGTAATAGGATTAGAAGGTCCGATAATTACATGATCACTATTTTCTATAGCTTCTATAACACCCTCTGCAGGATTAACTTCTCCATATATGACATCAGTAACTTCAGCCTGTGACTTATCTTCAATTAGAAACTCATGAAAATCCATCAAACCCTTATCAGTATCAATTTTTACTTTACACTGCTGGTTGCTCATGGGAAGCACTTCTGATTTTATGCCCAGAGCATTTTTTTGTATTTCAACAGCTTCCCTGAGTGAATGTTCTTTAAGTAATTCTGTTTTCTGTATCTTTAATGCACGGTCTTTATCACCAATTCTGAGAGTTTCATGAAATCCTAATTCTTCAAGTCTCTCATGTGTAATAAATGTATCCTCCTTCAATCCATACCATGTTTTGTCATTAATTAAATCACTTAATGTATATAATACAGTATCAACATCTGCTGAAACATAAACACCTGAAAAATAATTATTTTCAAGAGTATTTACAATAACAGTTAACTCTTCTGGATTAATTATTTTCTTTATTCCTTGTAATAATTTGGGAGTTCCAGTACCTCCGGATAATACAGTTATCATATAACCACTATCTAAATGCATCATTTTCTTTATCATAAAAAATTTCATCTATAGAACTTTCACCAATACCACATTTAATCAGACTATTATCATAGCCTCTTACAAGAATTAAACACATTCCACTATCGGACTGGCCCATGATTAATGAAGCCGCTGATGCAATTTCATCAGCAGTTGCTTCAACAGTACTCATTAATTCCTGACCATACAAATCAGTAGCTCCTCTAAAATCTGTAACAGGATGTAATCCACTAATACCTACAGCAACACCAATAGCTCCTCTACGCCACGTTCTGCCCTGTGTATCAGAAATAATAACTCCAATATCCACACTACATTTTTCATCAAGATACTGCTTAATTATAGCTGCTGAATTATCAGGATTTTCAGGTAAGGTAGTCACATAACCCTCCTCACAGTTACTATTATCAACACCACTATTTGCACAAACAAATCCATGTTTAGTCTCAGTTATAATAAGACCCTCCTGACAACGAATTATATCACTAGTCTCATCAAGTATAATTTGACACAATTTAGGATCTTTACCACTTTTAATAGCCATAGTAAAAGCTTGTTTAGATGGTTCAACATCATCAACTTTAACATAAGCACCCTCTGCTTTAGCCACAACAGTCTCAGCAAGCACAAGTATATCATCATCCAGTAATTCAACACCCTCTTTATTAAGAGTATCATAAATTATCTCAGGTAAATTATCATTTTCCCGTATTAATGGAAAATTATTAATTCCAATAAGTTCTATATTCATATTCATCCCTTGAAAACCCTATTTTTCTCATATTCATAATTTTACTTATAATAATAATTATAACTCTTTAACCCTATACTAATTTTGCATCATAAAAGTAACAATTTATACAAAGATTAATACATCTTAAAAATTTTTATTTTCAGGAAGAAAAATCTTGAATTTTTAAAAAATTTTATTTTCTATAAAAAAAATCTTACATTTTTAAGAAATTTTATTTTCATCAACAAATATAATTAATATAAATATTACATATTCCATGAT
>SUTP01000078.1 GCA_015062815.1 Methanosphaera stadtmanae
AATTAATGTTGTGATTTTATGTATGAAATCCAATGTATATTTATGTAAATGTTTAAATCCTAAGCCTTCTTTAATGAATTTGAATTAATATTCAATTTTACTACGTTTATACTTAATGACTTTACGATTAGGTAAATTGTTCATTAATTCTTTTAATAAGAGTTTATATTCTCTTTTTAATGTGTTTGTATCTTTTTTATTGTAAAAATAGTTTAATGGATAAATATGAATTATTTTTTTTTGTTTAGTATAATAAACAAAATTTAAAATTATTACTAATTTGTTTTCTTAACTGAATAAATTTTAAAATAATTATTAGTAAGTTTTTTATACTAAACTAAATATAAAAATTTATATTAATTAATTTCTAATAGAAGGTATTTCATGATTAGAAGAGATTCATACTTCAATATTATAAATGAGTTTATTGATACAAATTTTATAAAGATTTTCACAGGTATTCGTAGGTCTGGTAAAACAACATTATTACATAGTATTGTTGATGAATTAAAAAGCAAAGGTATTCCTTCTGATAATATTTTCTATATTTCATTTGAATCTATGGAATATCAGAATATTGAGGATTCTATTCAATTAAACAATTTAATTATTAAGCTAATTGAAGAAGTTGATGGAAAATATTATTTCTTTTTTGATGAAATACAATTAGTTAAAAATTGGGAGAAAAGTATTAATGGTTTCCATACAGATTTAAATTGTGATATTTATATTACCAGTTCAAATGCCATGCTACTTTCCGGCGAATACGCTACATTATTATCAGGACGTTATAAACAAATAAATGTTTATCCTTTTTCATTTAAAGAAGTATTAAAATACAAAAGAGAGATAGATTCTATAGAAATAACTGATGATATTCAAAAGAAAATATTTGATGAATATCTGGAATTTGGTGGAATGCCTGGTATACTAGAATTACGAAGTGCAAAAGCTAAAAAAGATGCATTAAATGATATTTATGCTTCAATAGTTTATAATGATATTTTTGGAAGGTATATCATTAAAAAAACAGATTTATTTAAAAGATTTAGTAATTATATAATGAACACAATGGGTGAAACATTCTCATCAAAAAGTATAACAAATTATCTTAAAAATGAAGTTGAAGAAACTACTAGAAATACTATTTTAAATTTTACTAATTACTTAGAAAATGCATATTTTATACATAAAGTTAGAAGAGAAGATTTAATTGGTAAAAAATTACTTAAAACCCGACAAAAATATTATCTTACCGATCATGGTTTTCATAATGCAGTAATTCAAAGTAATTGGATTAAACAAAGCCCTGTACTGGAAAATATTGTATATATGGAATTATTAAGAAGAGGTTATGAAGTTAAAATAGGTAAAATATATGATAAAGAAATTGATTTTTTATGCGAAAAAGATGGTGATAAATGTTATATACAAGTTTGTTATTTATTATCAAATCCTGAAACAATAGAAAGAGAATTTAATCCTTTATTAAAAGTTAAAGACCAATATGATAAATATGTTTTTAGTATGGATGAACATGACAATTCACATGAAGGTATAAAACATGTAAATATCATAGATTTTCTTACTAATGATACTTTTTAAATTATTGAATAATCTATTCATGTCATGTGTTTGATTGTGCAATAAAAAAGAAGAATATGATGTCCATAAAAGTTTATAGACCATGATTAATATAAAGAGGGGTTATATTTATGATTATTTTTATGTTACATATTCTATTTTATCATTTTCAATCTGATTATAAAGGAAGTCTTCATCAATACCTAATTGCTTAAATTTATTTTTCATTTCTGTGTGAACACTTAAAAATGAATCTGCATCAACTTTGTATTCACTGGTTTTATTTGTATATGAACTGATTTCTTTATTTTTATCTTGAATTAAAGATAATGATCTGGAAGCACTTATTTGACCATTTTTATATTGTTCATATATATTTGATTGATCTACCATTGCAGTATATGTCCTATTTTCACTATTTAAACGATTGATTTGAATATCAATGAATTCAATATATTCTTGTTTAAAAACTTTAGATTTTAAATCTTGTAGCATTATAATTTCAGTTGAAGTGGTATTTATTGATTCTAATTCAAATTCTTTGAGGTCTTTGTTGGATGGTGTGGTCTGATTTCGTATTATGTCACCTGCTGCATCAGTTTTGTTTTCAATATCACTTATTTCCTTGATTCCATTATAGAATATTTGTTCTTCTAAAATTGAAAAACCAAAATAGGCTACAGGGATAATAATAATGATTAATAAAACTATAATTATCAATTTTTTCTTTTCCATGATATATCACTAGAAGTATTTATGTATATTATATTATATGAATAGTGTTTTAATCAATCTATGTTTTTTCTTATAGGAAGTGTGTGGCATGTATTCTGTTTTGTATAGTTTTATTGTATTTTTATGAAGTTTTTATTTATGGTCATAATCTTTTTATATTATTTTTTATAAAGTATTATCTATTATAATATAATTTGAGATATATTATATTTTATAATACATATATTACATATTAGTTATTGTAATATATCTTCAGATATATTAGAAGTTATAATACATATATTACATATTAGTTATTGTAATATATCTTCAGATATATTAGAAGTTATAATACATATATTATGTATTACTTTTTATAATACATTCTTTGGAGGTACCATCATGAATACATTACCTTGGGGAACAAACCAAAACTTAACTGATGAAGAATTTTATAATAGACAATGGGAATTAGATAACATTAAAACTTTTTTAGAGACAACTGGGAAAGGTAATGCTCCTAAAATGTTATTAACTGGAATTAGAGGCGTTGGAAAAACTGTTTTTCTTAAAAAAATTAAAAGAGACATGTATGAAGACTATTTGGTTTTGTATCTTGATTTTTCTCAATCAGAATCATATCAAAAAAATAATTTATCCATCAGAGGATTAATGGAATATTTTTTTAAACAGCTAATTATTGAATCAAAAAATAAGAAACTCAATACTATGGATAAAAGAATTGAGAAGTATTTTAAATCCAATAATTTTAAAATCAAAGATTTTATTCAATTAAATAAATTTCCAATACCTGTCTTCAGTAGTCAGACAGATACTGATAAATTATTTAATTTTGTTTTAGAACTTCCAGAGAAGATTTATAAGGAAAATTCAGATAAAATTAAAGGAGTAATCATATTCATAGATGAATTTCAGATAATCAAACAATTAGATGATTACATGGATTCATTTCTTTGGAAAATGAGAAGTTTTATTCAAAATCAAAGAGAAGTGGCCTATGTATTTTCAGGTTCCATGAGTCTGCAAGATAATTTAATTTCTGAAATTTCAAGTCGTGATGGTGTTTTTGGTGGAAGAATGCTTACATTTCATTTATATCCTTTTGAAAAAGATACTGTTAAGGATTATTTAACAAAAAAAGCACCATATTTAATATTTACTGATGATGGTTTTGAAAGATTTTACAAGTGCACCTCCGGAATTCCATCATATATTAATATATTTGCATCATTACTTCCCCAAAATACCCTATTAACCGAAGATATTGTTATAAAGAATTTTGATGATAAAATCAGTGCAATAATAACTCATTTAATTAATATGTGGACAAGATTAACCTATCGTGAACAAAGTATTTTCATATCACTTCTAGATTCCCCTTTAAAACGTATAGAGATAGCTAATCAGCTAAATGTTTCCACAGGATCTTTAAGCAATAATTTAAATCATCTTCAAAATCAGGGATTAATAAAATATGAAAATGAAAAATATCAGATAGCAGAACCAATTCTTGGACGATGGCTGAAATTAGAGTTTAAAAACAAAGGCAATTATCCGTATAGACTCTAAAAAAAAATATTATTAGAAAAATATTGTGTTTAATATTTTCAAAGGTTATGCTACTCCCAGGTATTTATGGATTTGTGGTATGATTGATACGGGGTAGTTTTCACCTACTATTTCGGATATTGTGAAGAGATTATCAAGATTTGTCCATTTTTCTATTGGACTTTGTGGTTGAATTATTATTTCAGTATCATGGGAGGTTCTTGTTTTGAGATCTTCCATTATGTCCCTGATAAGTTGTGGTGGTGTTTTTTGTGATACTACTATTTTAATGTAGTATTTTTGTCTGTGTTTTTCCATGATTTCTATGGATTTTAGTTCATTTTTGTATACTGTTTGCCATTCTTTTTCTGTTTGGAAGTGTTCTGGTAGTTTAATGTCCATGGATACTATGTCAATGATATTTACGAGTTTTTCTAGCTTTTCTGGTAGTGTTGCATTTGTCTCAAGCATTGCTTTATAGGGATATTTTATGAGAAATTCTCTGATATAATCTGCATGTAAGAGTGGTTCTCCACCTGTGATTTCAAGTGAATGGAAGTCTGGTGTTATTAAACTTTTTATGTGTTTGTTTAATTCTTCAGGAGTGTATTCTTTTCCCTTATCAGATGATATGTTTTCTTTTGTGTCACAGTATGTGCAGTTTATATTGCATCCTGAGAATCTTATGAATATCTGGCGTTTTCCTATTAGTATGCCTTCTCCTTGTATGCTTGAGAATATTTCTGTGATTTTTGGGTTAATGTTTATTCACCTTGGTTGAATTTTTTATGGTATGTTGCTCCTTGTCCTATTCCTTCATTTACCTGTATTTCTATGTAGTCAAGTGCACTTGTGTCTTCTATGTTTTTTATTATTTCTTCTGTTATGTATACTGATAGTGATTCTGCTGTTGTGGCATCTATTGGTAGTAGTACCACGTCTGTTTTTGGCAGCTTATATTGTGATTTTCCTAGTAGTGTGAATTCTATTGTTTTATCGTCTTCATATGTTACTTCAAGGTCTGGACTGTTGTATGGTATTAGTAGTATGTGATCTAGTGTTTTGCATATTTTTCTTGTGATTGTTTTTAGTTCTTTGAAGTCCATGACAAATCCGAATTGTCCTGTTCTTTCTCCTTCTACTGTTACATCTACTATGTAACTGTGTCCATGTATTTTTCCACATGATGGATGTCCTATTACCATGTGTGCTGCTGAGAATCTTAAATTTGTGTGTATTCCATCTAAACTTACTTTCATTTTATTTTCACCTAAAATACTTTTGTTTTTGTTATGTCTTTTTCTATTGTTTCTATCATTTCCTTGTAGCTTTGGGCTATTTCATCCTGTAGTTGGTGTACTTGTTCTATTGTCATATTATTGTCTTCTAGTGCTGATGTTTCCACGTCATCGGGTGTTCCTTCTACTGTTATGTTTAGTGCGAAGTGTATTTTCATTGAGCTTATGGATGCTGTTGCTATGGATACTGATAGTTTTTTTCCGTTGATGAATATGTCATCTCCATCCTGGCTTGTATTTATTCCGTAGTTTAGTAGTTTGTCTCTTGTTATCATTACGAGTATTCTTTGTCTGTGGTATGCCAGTCTTAGGTTTGCTGGCTGTTCATCAAAGTGTTCTACTATGAAGTTCAGCATTTGATTTCCTTTTATGTCTAATCCTACATCTTCATAGTCTATGAGGTTTTTTCCCATTATATTCATTGGTCCTATCCATGAAACTATTGTTGAATCTTTTACTTTGAACTGTTGGAATGCCCATGAGGGGTTTATTTGACTTCCATCATATTCTTTTCCATCTTCCCATTTTAAGTATTGCATTGTAATCATCCAATATTTTTTTATTTTATTTTTCTTGAATATCTATTAATATTATTTTTATCATAAGAATTAAATAAGAATATTTAATTTTTTAGAGTTATTAGTATGATTGTTCGACCACGTTATTTTATTGAAACTAAGGATAATTTGTTTTTTGCAGTTAATGGTTATTGTCATCCTGACGATTATATTATTTCATTTCTACGTTATATTCCTGATGAAAATGGTGAGAGAGAATATAATGGTAAGAAATATTCCAAAGTTAATAGCAGTGAAGCCTATGAATATATTAGTAAATTTCATCCGGATTACCTGTTTTTATGGAATGTTGAAAATAAGAAGATGATGGGCGTTCCTAAAGATGATATTAAGGAGATTCATAGTCCCATCAAACGATTAAATGAAATTAGAGAAAATCGTGACAAAAATGAATTTTATGAAAAGGTTGCACTCTTATCTGATATTTTTCACGAAGAGGCTGATATAGCTTTTGATGATATGGGTATTACAGGTTCAACACTGGCTCATCTTGAAATTAGTGATTCTTCAGATATTGATTTTATTGTTTTTGGTCTTGAAAATCACAGACGTGCACGAAACTTGTATGGTAAATTAAAGGATGATCCAAACAGTGTTTTGGATAGGATTGATGAGGATTACTGGAAGAGAGTTTATAAAAAGAGAATTCATGATAATTCTATGAGTTTAAATGAGTTTATGTGGTATGAATCCCGTAAAAATAATCGTGGTCTTATTAAGGGCACGTTATTTGATATTTTATCCACAATGAATCCTGAAGAGCTTGAAGTTAGTGATAATTTATTTTACAGACCGCTTGGTAATATGAAGATTAAATGTACAATTATTGATGATTCACAATCATTTGATACACCAGCTATATACAAAATAGGAAATTTGGAGATTTTAGAAGGAAACCCTTTGAATATTGAAAAAATTGTTTCATATACTCACACTTATGCTGGTGAAGTACAAAATAATGAAGTTGTTATTGCATCTGGTGTATGTGAAGAAGTGACTGACAAATCATACAAGGAAAAAAAATACAACCTCGTAGTCGGAACAACACGCGAATCAATAAATGAATACATAAAACTCCAAAAAAATCCACTAAGATAGGATAAACTTATAAAACCTCATTAACCCTATCAATATTAAATTTAGCAGTATTGGCAATAGCCATAACTGCCATCACACCTGCCTGAACCGGATCAGTAACAACCAAATCAGCATGATCACGTACAGAACCCACCATATTAAGACTGATAACTTTAACACCATACTTTTCTCTGATTTCATCAATAGAATTAACTATAGTACCACCCATTAAAGAACCAGCCAAAACAAGAACACCAACCCTCGGCAATGAACCCACACCCAATACAGCTTCAGTTAACTGTTTTTCACCAACCAAAGGCAAAGTATCAATACTTATACGTTCACCACGAATATTATGTCTGTCAGCCTCAGTAATAGCACCTAAAGCTACCTGAGATACCTGAGCACCACCACCAATAATAATTATCCTCTTACCCCATATTTTATTCATAGAAGGCAACTTGACAACACTATCCACTTCAGACATTAACCTGATATCCTCAATTAATTTATCCAGATTATCAACATTTTCAAGTTCCATATATGTTGAAGCATAATCATCCGAATCAGTAATTGAATGAGCATATACAATATTAATATCCTTTTTTGCAATAATATTTGTGATTTTCCTTAAAACATCAGGCTTATTTACAGTTCTAACAGTTATTGCATTGACCATAATTTATCACTTTAATTTATACCCTATCTTAATATTTTAAAACTCTTATTCTAAATAATAATTTTTAAAAAATACTATTTATAAATTGCATGAGTTAAAGTTAAATTGAACAATAAACAAAATAAAAAATCATTTATAAAAAATAAAGTAATCTTTATATATTAGGATATTATAAAATATTATTGAGAAATCAAAATTTCTTATCTAAATGCATATATCAAAGGGTATTGTAGTAGAAAAAGTATATTAAAACACACATTTAAATTAAAAAAAAAGTATGTTAACCCTATAATTAAATTTTATAATAATTAAACGAGCAAATTATTATTTCACCACATAATTATTTTATACATTGAAAAGGATACAATACCCTGAAATCCCACAATTGATATAAGCAAAGTACTAATTTTAAGAAATACTTTATTTTATATGATTTATTGAAGATTTTACATAAAAACAATTAAAAACCAAAATAAGTCTTAAAAACCAG
>SUTP01000017.1:0-1416 GCA_015062815.1 Methanosphaera stadtmanae
ACTCAGAAGGAAATTTATATTTCGAATCCTCCATCGACTTTTAGTATTTGACCATCTACAAATGATGAATCATCAGAAGCTAAAAATAGTGCTACATGTGCAATATCATCTCCTTCACCACAACGTTTTACGGGGCATTGGTCTATCATTTGTTGTAATGCTGATGGTCCTCCGATACTATCTACCATTGCTGTATGTATAAGTCCTGGGGCAATACCGTTACATCTGATTTCTGGTCCAAGTTCCCATGCAATGGATTTTGTTAATCCCATCATTGCATGTTTTGAAGTTACATATGCTGCAAATCCATGATGTGCTCCATATGAAGCTACAGAGCAGGTATTTATTATAGTTCCTTTTCCTTTTTCTTTCATTATGGGTGCTACGAGTTGTGTTAAATATAATGCTGAGTCTACATTTACAGCAAATACTTTTTGCCATTCTTCATCTGTAACTTCTAGAAGTGGTGACATACTTAGCATTCCTGCATTATTGAATAGTATATCAACGGTACCGTATGTTTTGATGGTCTTATCAAATATTTTTTTAATGTCTTCACGTTTACTGGTATCTGCAATCACATATATTGCTTCGTTTCCTTCATTTTTAATATCATCTACAACAGCTTTTGCTCGTTCTTCATTACGGCCAGTCACAACTACTTTTGCTCCTTCTGAAGCAAATAGTTTGGCGGTTTCTCTTCCCATTCCTGATGTTGATCCTGTTATTATTGCTATTTTTCCATCTAATTTTCCCATGTTTTTATTCTCCTTATTTTATCAAATTTATTATTTTTGATATTTGATAATTTATGATTATTAATATAAATACTTAATGATTAATCATGATAATTTTAATCATTAAAAAAAAATAAAATTATAAATTATTTAATATAGCTACCATTAATTCAATAGTACTTTCAATATCTTCAGCACTAGCTACACTTACCGGAGTATGAATATATCTTGTAGGTACACTCACAACACCAGTCAAGATTCCATCTCGATTTAAATGTATGGCAGTTCCATCAGTTGTTCCACCATCACTAACTTCTAATTGATATTTAACATCCTCTTTTTTGGCAGCATTAATAATCATATCTTTCATTACTTTAGGTGTAATAATTCCATCACCTGATCTATCTGCTAAAATAACTGCTGCACCTTCACCCATTTCACATGGTGCTTCTTCAGTTGTAATTCCGGGATGGTCTCCAGATAAAGTTGTATCAAGTGCAAAAGCATAATCAGGGTTTAAACTATAACTTGAAACTCTGGCACCTTTAAGTCCTACTTCTTCTTGTACAGTTCCAACACCATAAATTGTAGCACGACTATCTACTCTTTTCATGATTTCCATCATAACATAACAGCCTATCCTGTTATCTAATGCTTTTCCCATAACTTTATCATTAGG
>SUTP01000017.1:1516-28996 GCA_015062815.1 Methanosphaera stadtmanae
TAATTGTTGTCATTTGATTTCCTCAATTATTCTTTTATTTCAATATCTTTTATTTTTTTGGCAGGTATTCCACCTACAATAGTATTTTCTTTCACATCTTTGGTAACAACTGCACCAGCTGCTACTATAGCACCTTCTCCAATAGTTACACCTGGAAGTATTATGGCTCCAGAACCTATCCAAACATGATCTTTTATATTAACGGGTGAAGGATGTAAATTTTGTCTTTTTTTGGGATTAAAATCATGATTTAATGTTGCAATAACTACTCTATGTCCTATTAAAACATCGTTTCCAATGGTTATACCACCCTGATCTTGGAAATTACAATTTGCATTAATGAAAACATTTTCACCTACACTTATATTTTTTCCGCAATCAGTATAAAATGGTGGAAACATCCTAAATGAATCTGGTATTTCTTGACCTGTAAGTTTACTAAATAGTTCTACGATTTCTTCATGGGTACAATATTTATTATTTAATTCATTTGTAATTTGCATTGCCTCAAAAGCAGATTTATCAAAT
The DNA here is from genome assembly GCA_015062815.1 of Methanosphaera stadtmanae. Lineage (GTDB taxonomy): Archaea > Methanobacteriota > Methanobacteria > Methanobacteriales > Methanobacteriaceae > Methanosphaera > Methanosphaera stadtmanae_B. The sequence continues at coordinate 2,045 of SUTP01000017.1, forward strand.
ACTTCAAATAATTCACTATCTTGTTCAATTGTTTTTGTTGTTTTCATTATTTCTCTAAATTCTTCATAATCCATATTTTATCTCCTATAATATGCTAATTAATATTGGTAATGTAATTAAAGATAATAAAGTACTAATTACTATGGTATTAGTTGCTAAATTAGTATCTAAGTCAAATTCTATTGCTAAAGATAAAGTAACCATTGCAGCAGGCATTCCTCCTTGAATTAATATGATATTATTTTCAAAGGTATTCATGGGTATTATTGATAAAATGATTAAAGCGATTATTGGATAAATAAATAATTTGAGTGCTGTGGCTAATAAAGATAAGTTTAAATCTTCTTTAATTTTATCAAATTGCATACTCAAGCCAATTGTAAGTAAGATTAATGGAATAGTAATATCTCCCAGATAACTTATGGTAGTACTTAACACATCACCTATAGGTATATTGAATATGTTAAATGTTAAACCAATAAGTATACCCCATATAAATGGCATATGTAAGATTTTATTAATAATTTTTCTATATTCACCATTAAATTTCACAATCAATAATGTATAAATAATCACAAACATTAAATTGTCTGCTAAATTAAAAAATACAGCTCTTAAAAATCCAGTTTCTCCAAAAATACCCATAATCACAGGAAATCCTATAAATCCTGTATTACCTATTACTACTGCAGTTAAAAGCGACCATTTTTTAGTTTCATCAATCTTCAATAAATTAAATATTAAAAAGGTGATAATAGCCATTAATATTCCACAACAAACACCTATTATAGGTATAGTACCTAATGTTGAAATCATGGATAAATCAAATGTATATAAACTATTAAACATTAGACATGGTAGGGCTATGTTCATAACTATTGTATTGAATCCTTTAATATTATCTGTACTAACCCAACCAATTTGTTTTATCAAATAGCCTATTGCCATTATGATTAATATCACTGCAAATGTTGAGAATATTTCAATATTTATTTTACTCACCTAGTATATTAAAATAGTATTATGAATTCTAATTAGATTATTTAATCATTAAATATATTTTTTTATAGTAATCAACCATGTTATTATCTAAAGAATATTTTTCAATATGTGAATCAATATTAGCTAATACTAAAGTAGAAGTATGTCTGTTTAATTGATTTCTTGAGATAACATAAGTAATTTCATCATCTTCTTCATCAATTTCTTTTATGAAAGGTCCAACTTTATACTTTTTTGACACGTCATTAAGTTCATTTTCAAATTTTATAATTTCATCTTCAGTTGCCATAATTTCACCATTTATTATGATTAATATTTTATTCTAAATATTATATAATTCTTAATTTAATTTTCATTATTATATTTAAATAAAATGATTTCAGTAAATATTTTTGAAGTAGGGTAATGTTTGATGTTAATTTAAGTAAACCTGTAAAATACTAAGTTATTTTTGATTTTAAGAGTTTTTAATTTATTTTTTCTCTTCAAGTTTATATACTATAATGACCTACTTATAATTATAGGTATACGGGTATGGGTATACTATATATATTACAGAGTTGATTTTTCATGACAAAAACATTAATAGATTTAGAAGTAGGACAGACAGGTATAGTAAAATCTCAAAAAATTAATGGTTCTTTAGGAAAACGTTTAAGAGAAATGGGACTAATAAAAGGTACAACTGTAAAATTTGAAAGAAAAGCACCTTTAAATTATCCTATAGAAATCAAATTGCATGGTTTTAATTTAGCTTTAAGAAAAGAAGAAGCAGAATCTATAGAAATATATTAAACTTTTTTTTCTCATTTTAAAAATAGGAAAAGTGGAGAAATTATTCTTCTTCACCAAATATTAAATTCAACATCCATTCTGGTTTAAATTCCATTAAATCATCATAAGATTGACCAGTACCTATGAATAATATAGGTTTATTAATTACATGACCTATTGATAAAGCAGCTCCACCTTTAGCATCAGCATCAGCTTTGGTAAGTATTATACCATCAATAGTAATTACTTCATTAAATTTAGAAGCTTGTTCTGTTGCATCATTACCCATTAATGCATCTCCAACATACATTATGAAATCTGGTTTTGAAACTCTTTGAATTTTTTTCATTTCATCCATTAAATTGGTATTTGTTTGCATACGACCAGAAGTATCAATCAATACAACATCCTTATTTGTTGCTTTTGCATGTTCTACTGCATCAAATGCAACACTAGCAGGATCAGAATTACGTTCATGTTTAATAATTTTAAGATTTAAGTTATTAGCATGATGTTCTAATTGTTCTATAGCACCTGCTCTGAATGTGTCTGATGCTCCAAATACTGATGAATAACCATTTTTTTCTAAATATTTTGCAATTTTAGCTATGGTTGTAGTTTTACCAGTACCATTTATACCAACAAACATTATCTTATAAGGTTCACCTTTATCTTTAGATTCTTGAATATTTGCTAATAAATCATAACTACCATTATCTAATATTTCAGTAATAGCTTTTTTAAGTGCATTAGTGGTAAATAATTCCATATCACCTCTACGTGAAATTTTTTTACCTACAAGATCTTCTTTCACAGATTCTACTATTTTATCAGCAACATCGTAAGCTACATCTCCTTCAAGTAATGAAAATTGAAGTTCTTCTAAAATATCTTCAATGTCCTCTTCTTTAATAGTTTTTTTAGTTATGAAAGAGAACATTCCACCTTTTTCTTTTTCAGGCTCTTCTTTCTTTTCAGGTTCTTCCTTTTCTTTAGGTTCTTCTTTTTCTTCAGATTTTTCATCGTCTTCAGTTTTTTCAGATTTTTCTTCTGGTTTATTTCTTCTGAAGAAGCTGAATCTTGATTTTTTAGGTTTTTCTTCTGTTTCTTCACTTTCTTCTGTTTTTTCATTTACTTCGTCAGAGAGTTCTTCATCTAGTTCTTTACTGGATTCTTTAACTTCGTCATCAGTAACTTCTTCTTGTTCTTCAGTTGTTTCTTCGTCTTCATCATCAGTAACTTCTTCAACTTTTTCGGATGTTTCTTCAGAATCTTCTTTTTCGTCTTCGTCCTGAGATTCATCTTTTGTTTCTTCTTTTTTATTTCTTCTAAAGAAACTAAATCTTGATTTTTTCTCTTTTTCAGGTTCTTCCTCATCTTGCTTAGATTCTTCTTCTGATGATTCTTCTTCTGATGATTCTTGTTCTGTAGATTCTTCTGAATCTTCAGGTATATTTTCTTTATCATTTTCATTAGTATCAGCAGATTCTATTTCAGGAACATTTTCTTGTTCTTGAGAATCTATTTCTTCTTCAGGAATACTATCAGATGCATCTTTAATGGTTTTATTTAATCGTTTTCTTATAAAATCAAACACAGTTTCACAATCCTGTCAATCTTAATTATTTATAATATGTTTGTTTTTTATAAGTAAAAAAAGTACTTATTTTTTTATTCACTTTTTTCTAATATTAATCAATATTTAAGATTTTATATTGGAGGAGATTGTAACTATTTACTTAATCTTATTCTTTAGTAAATCTCCACTATTTTTCAAATTGTTAATATAGTATAAACTACATATTAATTCATTAGATAAATGGGGAGTTTTTTTAATGAAATATAGAAAATTAGGAAAAACAGGATTAGAAGCAAGTGAAATAGCTTTAGGTGCAGAATGGCTTCAAGGTAAAAGTCTTGATGAAACCATTGAATTAATGAATTTTTGTCATGATAATGGAGTAAATTTCATTGATTGTTGGATGAGTGAACCAAATGTGAGAACAAATATTGGTATCGCAATCAAAGATAATCGTCATGATTGGATAATACAAGGACATTTTGGAGCAACATGGCAAAATGGGCAATATGTAAGAACAAGAGATATGGATAAAGTAAAACCTGCTTTTGAAGATTTTATGCAAAGACTTGGTTTAGATTATCTTGATTTTGGTATGATTCATTATGTTGATGATAAAAAAGATTTTGATGTTGTAATGAATACAGAATATATTGATTATATTCTACAGAAAAAGGAAGAAGGAATTATAAAACATATAGGTATCAGTACTCATAATCCTGAAATTGCAAGACTTGCTACAGAACTAGACTATATAGAATTAATCATGTTTAGTTTAAATCCAGCATTTGACATGTTATCTTCTATTAATGATATTTCAGATTATTCTAAAGAAGGAGCATATGATAAACAATTATCAGGCATAACTCCAGATAGAGCAGAATTATATGAAATCTGTGAAGAAAAACAAATACCAATAGTTGTGATGAAAGGATATGCTGGTGGAAGATTATTATCTCAAACAGATTCCCCCTTTGGAGTAGCATTAACTCCAGTACAATGTATTGATTATGTTTTAAACAGGCCAGGTGTACAATCTATAATGGTAGGTGCAAAAAATATTAAAGAAATGCAAGATGCTATAGATTATGAAACAGCTACTGAAAATGAAAAAGATTATGCATCTATTTTAATAAAAGCTCCTAAAAATTCCTATGAAGGTCAATGCACGTACTGTGGGCATTGTGCACCATGTGAAGTGAAAATAGATATTGCAATGGTAAATAAATTCTATGATTTAGCAAAAATACATGATGAAGTACCAGAATCTATACGTGTTCATTATAATGATCTTGAATTTAATGCATCTGACTGTATTAGCTGTGGGCAATGTGAAACCAGATGTCCATTCAATGTAAAAATAGTGGAAACTATGCAAAAAGCTAATGAATTATTTAGCAAATAATATACTTTAAAAATCTTTTTAATTTTTTGTCAAATAAGTTAAGTTAAAAAAGTTAATAAATAAAATTGGGGGGTTAATGAGAAATTCATATTCTCATTGTTGTTTTTGTTGAGCCATTAATTTTTCTGCTTCTGGTCTTCTTTGTCTAATATGGTCATTGACTTTATTTAACTGTTCAGTTAAAGATTGTGTTAATTTACGTACTTCTTCAATGTCTGTTTCTAAAGTTTTTAAGGCTTCTTCATGTGACCTTTTTACAGCTACATCGGCTCCTACTCCAACAATAACATCTTCAGATTTTAATTCTGTTGTAATGAAACATCCTGCACCTATTGGTATTAATGTTTCTTTACCTACAGCTCCTTTTAATCCTTCAACAGCTTCTTTTGCAGTTTGAAGATCTGCTGCAGACTTATTTAGTTGTTCAATCTGTTGAGCTATTGTTTCTCCTTGTTGTTGTAATTGGTTTATTTCAGTAACAAGTTGTTCTAAACGTTGTTGATCTTCCATAATAACACTTCCTGTATCTATGGCTTTATTGTTACTTATAATAAATCTCTTACAATAGGGTTGGTTACTTCATCAGCTGTGATTTCAGTAATCTCATCAAAGACAATTCTGGTTCTGTTTAATTTTTGTTTACTTCCAAATTCAGAATATAACTGTTCTTTTACATCGTCTTCTTTGATGCCTTTTAATTCTCTAGTAAATGTTTTTACTTTATCAACATCTAATAATTTTCCTTTTACTCTAAATATTTTAGTTTTCATAATGTTCCCTCAAATAAATTGAATACTTGATCAATCCTTGCTAGTTCCGGTCCTGTAGTTTTATTACCTACAATAACACCGTTAGAATTTGCAATGATACATGCTCCTACGAGTTTTACTCCACGATTTACGGTACCAATCTTTGTTGGCACATCTAAAACATCTTCAATTAATTTAATTTCATCTTCTGATGCATCAGGGTGAACTAAAGCTCCATTATTTGTAGCTGCTACTGCTGATCCCACTATATCAAATCCTGCAATAGTACTTTCTTCTATTTCAACATCTAAAGTTTTTCTTATTATTTTTTTAGATGTATTAGATAAATCTGGACTGACAATAGCTCCATTATCATTTGCTACAATTACATTTCCTACTGCAGTTAGTCTATCAGGAATTGTTTCAATAGTAATATCCTGTTTTCGTATTGTTTCTAATTCATGATCGAATATGTGTTGTGATACAACAAGACCATTAGAATTTCCAGCCATTAATGCACCGGCTAGATTACTACCACAGATTGGTGTTTTGATTAAAGGAACGTTTAATGTTTCTTCGATGCGTTTTGTATAAGTATCTTGGAGTCCTGGTGAAACTATAGCAACATTATCTTTAGCTAATATAGATACACCTAAATTAGGGTTTCCATCGATGTCAAATCTTTGTATCATATTATCAACTCCATCTGTGTAACTGATTATAAGTATGTACCAATATAAGTTAAATGCCCATCTCTTAAACATTTAAATTATATTTAAGTAGGTAGAGAGGTGATTAAATTCTCTAGTTACATGTATACATTGTTATCTAATCTTCAGTAACTCGTATTTTATGATAAAGAATTAGATAACATTTAATAATCTCATAGTTAGCATTTAGTAAAATAATTTTATTCTTCTACTAAAGTTACTTCAACTGTTCCATCTTCTTCAACAGCACGAACTTTAATTTTGGATGGGATTTTTTCTCGTCCTCTTTCCCAAATTTTTTCATTAACACCCATATCAATAACTACGTCATCAGCTTTCATGTGTTTTTCAATGAATTCTCTGATGTATCTTATTGATTTAGCTGCTCTTTTTTGTCTAGGTACTCTTTTAACATCCCTTAAAGGTATTGTGTAGATTCTTTCCATTGCATTACACTCCTATACTTTTTAAAATAAATCAAAACATGATTATACTTTAATTTTACTTCTTCTCCAATGTCTAGCTTTTGGATGAGTTCTTAATTTTCTTGATGTTTTCATCATAGCAAAGATAGGAACTCTTCTGTTTTGTTTAGTTTTTTTAGCTAATCTTAATTTTTTAGGTAATTGTTTATTTTTACTCATTTTTCTTCCATCCTATAACTCTTGATTGAATGTGTTGTGGGAATATTTCATTAGTGTCATATCCGAGTTCTTCTAACATAACTCTTATTTCCATTTCATAATCGGAGCTATTATTAATGTCACTTTCAGCTTTTTGAATTTCAAACAATTGATCACTAGTATCATTAATTGTTTTATAGCCTATTCCTGTAAGATTTAAGTACTGAATATTTTTTCTATCTTCTAAACTTTGAATTTCATTAAATTTAAGCTTTGGAATTCTATCTTCACGCCTAGTTCCATCAGCTATAACTTTGTATTCATCAGATAATATTTCAAGTACTGTATGATGAATATAATTAATTCCATTATTTGGAAAATTATCCTTGATAATCATTTCAACAGCATCTTCTAGAATCTGCTGGTCAAGTTTTATAACTTTATGTTTAAAACCCAAGTTTTTTGCAGAAGTTCTTGCAGGTATTGTTGAATCATATTTTCCAAAGTTTATAGTAACTAATTCAACATCATATCCTAATCTATCTAATATGACAGCCATTAATGAACTATCTTTTCCACCACTATATAAAATAGCTACTTTCATAAGAATTCACAATTATTTTCTTGTAATATGTATTTCACGTTTTTTACCACTAGCTTCTCTTAATATTTGTTTTAAAATATCATCAGTAACAGGTAATTGAATTCTTTTAGCTTGTGCTAATTGTATTAATTGTACTTCAATACTATTAACTAATTCTGGTTTTGTTAATCTTAAATTAGCTAGTCTTTGACGTGCTTCTGGAGTTAATATTTGTTTTAATGCCTGTTTCTTTTCTGCTTCGTAGCGTTCTCTCATTTCTTGCTCTTGTTGCATTTGTTGTAAGTTAACACCTTGTTGTTGTTGAGCAAGTTGTTGTTGTTTAAGTTCTTCCATTCTTCTACGTCTTATATCATCAAGTTCAGTCATTTATATACAACTCCTTAATAATTGTCACTGAATTAATTAGTATTTTGATAATTCAGGTATTTCTTTAATAATTTCAGCAGATTTTTGATCTAAATATGATCTTCCTGCAGATGTAACAGTTCTTCCATCAATTGTTTGTTCAACATAACCTGCTTCTTCTAATTGTTGTAAAGCAGTTCTGATGATTGATCCGCTACCTCTTCGGAATTTTTCAGGATTTGTTCCTCTATCTTTACTTCCACCGTATTTGGTTTGTAATCTTTTAATTCCTACTGGACCATCTACGTATACTCTTCTTAATAATGCTGCTGTTCTTACATACCACCAATCTGGGTTTTCAGGTCTACGTTCTTTGTGTACACCAGTTTTAACAAATTTTGCCCAATCTGGTTCATTAATTTTATCATTTTCTTTTAATTCTTTACTTAGTGCGCTAATTAAACTGTCAGCTGGTACATCAAATGCAGTTGTCATGTTTAATTTGCCTCCTATTTAATTATAAATGTTTTAATAAAATTTCTAATCTTTTAGAGATTATCTTTTCCTTTTATATAATACTGCAACATTACCTCTAACATCAACTATTTGAGCTTTAGTTTTAGCTTCAATTTCTTCTATGAATTCATCTTTTGCAAAAGCTACAGTTCTTGTAAATCTTACTTTGATAATTTCATTATCTTTAAGTTGACGTTGAATTTCTTCAATAACATTATCATTAATACCATTTTTTCCGATATTAACTTCAATTGCATTTAAAGAATTTCTCATTATTTCTTTTCTACTCTGGACTTTGCTCAAATTAACAACTCCATATTTTGTTATAAAATTTAATTATCCTTAGGGGTATATGGAACTCTCACAACATGTCCACATTCAAGACATTTTCTTGAAATAGTCTTATCAGAGAGTCTTACTCTTAAGTTAGCCCCTGGTTTAAGGAATTTATTACAATTTTTACAAAACCTTCCTCGCCAATAATGTGGTAATGTAATATTATATTTAGTAGAGATACTACGAGTTAGCTTAACATAACGATCAGAACGTTCTGGGTGTTCAGAAAACTGTTTTTCAGCCTGGTTAAACAGGATTTGCATTCTTTCTTCTGCTATTTTGTTTACCCAATTAGGTCGTTTTCTTCTACTCAAAAATATCTAATCCTCTAAAAAATATAGAATATTCTTCTTAAGTGCAAGGAATGAAATTATGAAAAATACATAAAATCTAGATAGTAAACTTAAGAATAATAATATAATTTATGTTTTTGTTTACTTATATATATTATGTAATAATTATCCTTTCTAAATGAAAGTCAGTTTTTATTACTGAATTTCACTTAAGGGCTGATTAAAAAAATAGTAATTTGTATTATTTTTACAAAAGTATATAAATAAGTAATATTTTATTTAAATATTTAATTTAAATAATGAAAATAATCAGTTAAATAATCAATTTCTCCAAGAGAATATGACTTTTTATCATTGAATATATCAAATAATATATCTGCCACCTCATTTGGAGTTAAATTTGTTGTATCTACTTCCTGAACAATATCTCCATAAGTTTCATAACTTTCAGAAGTACACACACTCAATATTTCTGCAGAAACATTTTCTTGAACTTTTTCCTTCTTCCAATTCCTAGTACCTAATCTTTTATTTAGTTCATCAGGATTACATCTTAAAACAACTATTTTATCACTATGAGGATAATCCTGAGCTAAATGTCCTTCGAAAATAAGGTTTTCATTAGAATATTTATTTTTAATTTTTTCAACAATAGGAATCATTTTTTCAGTATCAACTATATCATATCCACGTACTTTATCAGTTCCAAGTGATAATTCATATTCATCTAGTAAACTATTAATACTTATTAAATGAGCATTAAGTTTATCTTTAAGAATTTTAGAAACAGTTGTCTTACCAGTACCAGGTGTACCTGTGATTATCATCATCATAATATCAAAAATTTTTTATTAAAAAAAGTGAAAAGTTATAAATTTTTTATAACCTTTCTTATTGCATCAGGATCTGCAGAAACTTTTATAGGATCTTCTGATGATTCAATAGCTATGTTTGGGTCTTTAAGTACATGACCTGTTACAACACATACTACATGTTCACCTTTATCAATTTCACCTAATTCTACTAATTTTTTAAGTCCTGCAATAGATGCAGCAGAAGCTGGTTCGACACCAATACCTTCATTTCTAGCTAAATATTGCTGAGCAGCTAATATTTCATCATCAGTAACAGTTTCAGCTGTACCATTAGATTCTTTAATTGCTCTCATAGCTTTTATAGAACTTACAGGAGCTCCTATTCTAATAGCAGTTGCAATAGTTTCAGGATTTTCAACAGGAGTTATAACATCTTCACTATTTTTAACAGCATTTGCTATAGGTGCACTGTTGACTGCTTGTATACCTGTCATCATAGGGGTGTCTTTAATATATCCTGCATCTCTAAATTCAGTTATACCTTTCCATATGGCAGATATATTTCCTGCATTTCCAACAGGTAAAACTATTCTATCAGGGGATTGCCATCCAAGATCATGCACTATTTCATATCCAATTGTTTTCTGTCCTTCAAGACGGAATGGATTGATGGAATTTAATAAATATAATTCTCCATCAAGAGCCAGTTGTGTAATTGTTTTTAAAGCATCATCAAAATTTCCATCAATTCCAAATACTTTTGCTCCGTGGAACATTGCTTGTGCTAATTTTCCTAACGCTACCTTACCTGAAGGTAATAAAACAGCACATTTAAGTCCAGCTCTTGCAGCATAAGCAGATAATGAGGCTGAAGTATTTCCTGTAGATGCACATCCCACTATATTTACACCTAAATCTATTGCTTTAGTTGTACCAACACTCATACCTCTATCTTTGAAACTACCTGTAGGATTTGAACCTTCTACTTTAACATAAAGATCTATTCCTAACTGTTTACCAATTTTTTCACATTTACAAAAAGGTGTTCCTCCTTCATCTAAACTAATACGGTTATCAGCATTTACTGGAAGGAATTCTTTGTATTTCCAAATATTTTGTCTTCTATTTTCAAAGGTATCACGTGGAACGTTCTCCACATTGGTTTCTACTTCGAGTATTGATCCACATTTTTCACAGGTGTATATGATTTTTTCATCTTCATATTCTTCTCCGCAGGATATACATCTTATCATTTAATTTCTCCTAAAATTTATATTAATATACTATATCTTTATCATCTAATAAATTATTTTTTATTATGATTGATTAATAACAGGTTTAATAATGTTATAAAAATAGTTGTAATACATGAAAAATATAAAAGTGGGTATAGATTATAATGTAAGATTTTCTATATTTAGTATAATTTAGTGGTGATTTTAATACTAAAAATGCAAATATGTCAAATTATTGTGTGTTTAAGATTTAATTTGGATAAATAAATATTTGGATATTGAAATTCTCTTACATTAATTTCTATACAAGATAATTTATAAGGATTTTCTTATTTAAATTTTATTCTATTCTATTCTATTTTAACAATGCTTTTTAAAAAATAAGTTTTATTAAAAAAGAGTGAGAATTTTATTCTCCTCCCATTAAATAACTTAAAATGACTATAATTACACCAACAATTATTATTTTGGTAGCGGTACCAATTTTACTCTCTTGTGATATATGACCTAAATAACATCCTAGAATCAGTAACATTGTAAAACAGATTATTAGTGTTGCAATTACTGCTGTGTATATATTATTTGTTAAAAAAAAGGGTATAGCAGGTATAACTGCACCCATAAAACTTGCACTTCCATGTGTAAGCATACTCATAAAGACTCTGTATTGTGCTTGTTTATGAATTACTGTATCATCTAATTTACGTTCTTCTAGAAGCATCTTACTTTCAAGTTCACGTATATTTTTCCCTTCTTCAGCTTTTTCACCAACATATGAACCAAAACCATTGGATAATGAAATTGCAATACCACCACTTAAAGCGGTTAATCCAATTGTTGTTGGGTTCACATGTCCTCCAGAACTAATTCCAACAACAGCTGCGGTTAAAGATATACTTAAAACTGTCAATATCCCATCTAAAGAACCTAAAGCAACGTATCGACTTAATTCGATATAATCTTTAATTATTTTTTTTAATGTTATTTTCATTTCAATTACTCTTTGATATTTTTTAACTAACGTCCTAATTGTTTATGAGCACGTGCTAAATGTCCTGCAGATAATGCTGCAACTAATGATAATTCTCCTGCAAGAACAATACTTGCAACAATGGATGCGTATCTATGAACTTTTCCAGAACCTTTACAATCCATAATATTTAATGATTCAATTGCTGTTTCCATTCTTGTACCACCACCAACTGTAGCAACAGGTAAATCTGGTAATGTTATACTAAAATATAAGTCACCATTATTATTTTCAGCACTGGTTATACCTATACTTCCTTCAACAACATGAGCCGGGTCCTGACCTGTAGCTAAAAATATTGCTGCTACCATATTAGCAAAATGTGCATTATATCCATAACTTCCACTTAATGCTGAACCAATAAAGTTTTTAGCATAATTTACTTCAACAATAGCTTCCGCCGTGGTTTTTAAGGTTTTTTCAACAATTTCTTTAGGAACAGTTATTTCTGCCACTATACTTTTTCCTCTACCTTCAATTAAATTCAAAGCTGAAGGTTTTTTGTCAACACAATAATTACTACTTAATGCTACAGCATGTACATCATTTTCTTTTGAAATGTAATTAGCACATTGTTCTGTAGCAATTGTAACCATATTCATTCCCATACTGTCTCCAGTATTGAATACAAATCTTGCATATACATAATGTCCTACAATAGATATTGGATCTATTTTTAATAATTTTCCATGACTTGTTGTTGACTCTGCAATTTCTTTAAGTTTATCAAAATTATTTTGTATCCAAGTTTTAAGTTTTTCTGATTCAAAGACGCTATTTGTTTTAAATACGGGTGCTCTTGTCATTTGGTCTGATACTATTGAAACATTGCAACCGCCAGAATTTCTTATAACAGAACAACCTCTATTTACTGATGCAAGTAATGCACCTTCAGTTGTTGCCATTGGAGCATAGGTTTCAATGGTTTCATCATCTGTATTAATTTTTACAGGTCCTACAACTCCCACTGGTATTTGTATAGTTCCTATTGGATTTTCTATGTTCTTTTTAACAGTATCAGTCATATCTATACTATATTTCCCTATATTTTCTAAATCAGTATTAGTTTGTGTTGAAATAAATTCTCTTCTTATATCAGTAGCTTCATTGGCATTTTCAGCATATTTTTCTATCTGATGAAGTTTTATTTCACCACTTTCTAATTTATCTAATATCTCTTTTTTATTTAAATTCATAGGAATTCCCTTTAAAATATTTTATTATTAAGTTAATATCGTATCTAGTTATATAACTATTTTTTGATATTTTAAATTTTAATATTGGCTTGAATTTTCAATTTTTAATAATCCTTTTTAAAAAAAAATAAGTATATTTGAATTATCAAATATAAAGTGAGGGTCATGTTTATTATTGTAATTCCTTAAGTAATTTTACAATATCACTAGGTTTATCTGCAACATTTACGCCATGTTCAGCAAGTAAATGTTTTTTATTTTGTGCAGTACCATCAGTACCTTCTATGATAGCTCCGGCATGTCCCATTCTTTTACCAAGAGGTGCTGAAACTCCTGCAATAAATGAAACAATTGGTTTTGTTAAGTGTTTTTCAGCATATTCTGCTGCTTTAACTTCTGCTATTCCACCAATTTCACCTAATAAAACAATTTGATCGGTTTCAGGATCTTCTTCAAATTTTTTCAATGTATCAATGAAAGATATACCTGTTACAGGATCTCCACCTATACCAAGACAAGTACTTTGTCCTAAGCCGGCATTAGTAATTTCACTAGCAACTTCATAAGTTAATGTTCCACTTCTTGAAACAAGCCCTACATTACCTTTTTTAAAGATATTTGTTGGCATGATTCCTAATTTTCCTACTTCTGGAGTAATAATACCTGGTGTATTAGGTCCAATTACTGTTGTGTTATGTTTTTTTGCATATTCCATAATTTCCATTGAATCATGAATAGGAATATGTTCTGTAATGATAATTACAGTATCTAACTGTGATATTGCTTCAAATGAAGCATCTTTAACAAATGGTGCTGGTATAAATATAATACTTGTATCAACATCAGGTTCATACTGTTTTATTTCTTCTATTGAATTATATACAGGTACACCTTCCACATTTTGTCCTGCTTTACCTGGACTAGTACCAGCTACAACATTTGTTCCATATTCTAACATATTTTTTGTATGGAACCTTCCATGTTTTCCAGTTATACCTTGAACTATTGCTTTAGTATCTTTATCTAAAATAATCAAAGAACTCTCTCCTTTTTCTTGATAAAATAATATGAGTATAAGTTTATAAAATATACATTATCCTATTATATATTTGTCTATTTTTAACAATATAAATCTTTTTTTAATATGTTTTTATAAATGTTTAATCAAATTATTTCTCAAGAATTTTTGTTCTATAACTAAAATGACTGGATAAATCAATAACATTACCATTCATAAATGCTGTAACGGAAAATATCACACTCCCTGGTATAACATTCGCAGGAGTATTTCTTTTAACTAAATATGTATTTTTATTACCTAATATTGCACCTATCATAGCACCTGCAATAACACCAACATGTTCAACATTATAAACTGATGCAAGTATCACAGGATCATCTGTTTTATTAGAAACATACCCTACTCCCGGAATTTTTAAAACATCTTCAACACTTCCACCATCAATATCTCCAAGAAATTCCATTCCTTTGGCAGCTTCAATAGCACTTTTTGCAACTTTACCTACAAAAGGTTCACCACAGTAAGTATCAAATTCGATAATCACGGCATCAGGGCAAAAATTAGGATCTAAATCAATTTCAGCATAAGAAATTCCTTCACCAGCTCCTTCGGCAGTATCACTTACTCCATCTAAATCTTTAAAGCCTTTAGCATTATTTTTCAGTATATTAAATATAGTGTTATTTACTTTTTCTAAATCATTATCATGGGGTATAACTGCTGTGATTGCCATATCATCTCCAGTTATATTAGTTATTTCACAAATACTTGCTCCTACATCACGTACATTATATAATTCATTTTTAACATTTTCAATTAGATCTTCATTACAATAAATATCATTATCTGAAATATCAGCACTTAAACATACCATCTTCATTTTTACACCATGCCTTCTAATAATATATTTATTTATTTTTCTAAGAATATTTTTATTTTAGTAAAATTTTTAGGTAAATAACTTTAAAATAATAATTAGATAAATTAATAATTTTAAAGGAGAGTATACGAAATTAAAACAGGAGTATGTGGTTCAATTATAGAAAAAACTATTGAAGGGGTAATGAAAACTTTTGATAAAGCAATAATGATGGACGTTGATTATATAGAACTGCGTGTAGATACAATTATTAATGTGGATTCATTAATGGTGAAAAAGATTATCCAAGAATTAAAGTCAAAAACAACTATTCCATTAATTTTAACTAATAGAACACCAGACGAAGGAGGATATTTCACAGCAGGTGAAAAAGAAAGAATTAAAATATTAAAAGATAATGCATCCTTAGTTGAAATAACGGATATAGAATATTCAACAGAAGAATCATTAAGACAAAGTGTCATTGATAATGCAAATCAAACAATTATATCTTACCATAATTTTGATATAACACCATCTAAAGAATTTTTACAGGATATAATAAATGAATCATTTAAAATTGGAGATATTCCTAAGATAGCATTAAAACCAGAAACAATTGAAGATACTTTCACGTTACTTAAATTAGTCATGGACAATCCGGGAATAATAGGAATATCTATGAATTCCTTGGGAACTTATACGAGAGTAGTTGCTCCTATAATGGGGTCTCCAATAACATATGCCACAATAACTCAAGAATCTGCTCCAGGTCAATTAAATGTTAATGAAACTAGTTCTTTAATTAAGAAATTAAAACCTTTGTGATACTATGAATAAAGAAGAACGTAAAATAATCAAGTCATTAAATAAACTAGGTGTCGATACTAGATTTATTAGTTTATATCATGATAATATTTATATCAATAATTTAAAATTTTCAAAGTTTTCACATAAAAAAGAAGATGATTTTCATAAATTGTATCCTCATATTAAAATAGTAAGGTCTAAATTATTTCAGAAAATTTGTATTAAAGTTTCACGAACAATAAAAAATCAAATAAAACCAAAAGAAATTTTATACATCAATCCAGATCAAACTGATATAAACATTTTATTGTATATTTTATTAGAACCCTACCAGAGAAAATATGGTATACAAATTGTAGAAGATTTGACTGAAGAAAGTATTCATGTTAGTTCTAAAACTTTAGATGACTTTGCAGAAGAATATATTAATTTAATGATTGATGGATTGCTCATATCAAGTACTTATGAAGAAAATACAATTTATCCATTGATGCATGTATCTAATCAATTAATTATTGATTGGATTAATTCAACAGATATAAAATATAAAAAATCAATCATAAAAAATCAAACAACAAGCAATGAAATAATAGAATTTTTAAATACACATATTCCAAATGTACAAGAATCAATTGTTCAATCAGTGAAATATTTGGATGAAAACAACATATAATAAAAAATAATTTTAATTAATATAATTTTAGGGGAATATTATGACATCAAATAGTACGGGAAAAATATTTAAAGTTACAACATTTGGATTAAGTCATGGTACTGCATTAGGTGCAGTTGTTGATGGATGTCCAGCAGGTTTAGATTTAAGTCCGGAAGATATACAAATTGAATTAAATAAAAGAAGACCTGGAACAAGTAATATAACCACATCAAGGGATGAAAAAGATAAAATTGAAATATTATCAGGCATTTTTGAAGGAAAAACAGATGGAACACCAATATCTGCAATAATAAGAAATAATGATCAGATAAGTAAAAATTATGATAATCTAAAAAATAATCCACGACCAGGTCATGGTGATCTTTGTTGGAAGGAAAAATTTGGAAATTATGATTATCGTGGTGGAGGACGTGGAAGTGGAAGAGTAACAATTGGACATGTAATAGGAGGGGCTATTAGTAAGAAATTAATTGAAAAATATGGTATATCTATAACAGCACATGTCATTCAAATCCATAATATTAAAAATGAAGAAAAAATGAGTTTAGATGAAATTAAAGAAAATATTAACAAAAATAATGTTAGATGTTCCTCTTTAAGAGTAGCTAAACAAATGGAAGATGAAATATTAAAACATAAACAAGAAGGTAATTCTGTAGGTGGAATAGTTGAAATAATAATTGATAATGTACCTTTAGGAATTGGTCAACCAGTATTTGATAAACTGGATGCAGATTTAGCCAAAGCATTAATGAATATTGGAGCTGTAAAAGGTGTGGAAGTTGGTTTAGGTTTTGATAGTGCTTTAATCACTGGAAAAGAAATGAATGATGAATATTATATTGAAAATAATTCAATAAAAACAAAAACAAATAATGCTGGTGGAATACTTGGTGGTATGAGTAATGGAATGCCTATAATATTGAGAATAGCTGTTAAACCAACTCCTTCAGTAAGTGGTATTCAAAATACAGTTAACCTTGAGGAAAATATCAATTCAACTATTGAAATTGAAGGAAGACATGATCCATGCATATGTCCTCGTTTAACAACAGTGGCTGAATCTGCATGTAGTATGGTTATAGCAGATCATATGATAAGAGCAGGTTTTATTAATCCTGATAAAATTTAATTAAAATAAGTATTTTATATTTTTTAAGCTCTAAGGGGGAATTGAACCCCCGATCCCCTGATTACGAGTCAGGTGCTATGCCAGACTAAGCCATTAGAGCATTAAAAAAATATAGTTGAATTATAGTTAATTCTAACTATTTAAAAATTGATCTAAGTTTATAGTTAATCCATCAGTAGCAGCAATAGTTCTGATACCTGTATTTTCAGTAATATTGCGTGTATTTTGGAATGGATTATTCATTATAAGATTTACACCTAGATGTGTCATTATAGCTACTTTTGGTTGGACTTCTTCAATTAATTTTTCAAAATCCATAGTTCTTAAGTGCCCTTTAATTTTACGTTCACCTTCTTTTATGACACATCCAATTAGAACATCACTACCTTTATGATCTTCATGAAGTTCTGGAAAATACTCTGTATCTGCAGTGTAACTTAATGTAAAATCATTATAATTTATATTGAATCCTACACATGTAGGGTCTCCATGGACAGTTCTTGTACCTTTAATTGTAACATCATCAATCTTAACTTCCTCTCCAGCTTTTAATAAGGAAACATTAGGTTTTGATTGATGGTATTTTGAGATACTAGGGCCTATGTCATCATAACCTTCTAAAACACTTTGACTAGCAATGACATTTCCTGTTTTTTTGGTCATTCCTTGAGTCATAGCTTCTATAAGTACTTCTGCATCAGTATAATGATCAGTATGACAATGACTAACAAGTATCATGTTTAATTTACGTGGATTTAATCCATATTGATGACTTCGGACCAATGCTCCTGGTCCTGGGTCTATATGTATATTTTTATTATCAATATTATCTATTCTAAATCCACCAGTCATTCTCTTCTGACTTATTGTTGCAAATCGACCTCCTCCTGTCCCTAAAAAGTTTAATTTCATTTTTTCTCCTAATTTCACTTTTTAAGTCTGAAATCCTTTATATGTCTATCACTTTTCGAGTTTTTTATTCTCCTATTTTTTTAGAAAAAACTATTCATTTATTAAATAATTTTGTATGATTAATCTTATTCTATGTAAAAACATATAAAGTTTTTCATATTTTAATGAGTTTATTGCAATATTATTTTTTCATTATTCTGGAGTAGGGTATTTGGAGTGACATTATAAGTTATATATTTCATTTTTTTAACATGGGTTTTAAATATTTCCCCGTGTATGTTCCAGATTCTGATATTTCTTCAGGTGTTCCTTGTGCAATAAGATTTCCTCCATCTTTACCACCTTCAGGACCCAAATCTATAATATGATCTGCTGTTTTTATAACATCTAAATTATGCTCTATTACAATTAAAGTGTTTCCTTGGTCTCTTAATTTTAATAATACTTTTAATAAACGATTAATATCCTCAAAATGTAATCCAGTAGTAGGTTCATCTAATATATAGAGTGTATTTGATGTATTTTGTCTACTTAATTCTTTAGCTAGTTTAACTCTCTGAGCTTCTCCACCGGATAGTGTTGTAGCAGGTTGTCCTAATTTAACATAACCTAAACCAACATCTACAAGAGTTTGTAATTTTTTCTTAATTTTTGGAATATTTTTAAAGAATTCCAAAGCTTCTAAAGAAGTCATTTCTAGTATATCATTAATATTTTTTCCTTTATATCGGATGTCTAATGTTTCACGATTATATCGTTTACCTTCACATACTTCACAAGGAACATATACATCTGCTAAAAAGTGCATTTCAATCTGTACAATACCATCACCATTACAAGCTTCACAACGTCCTCCTTTCACATTAAAACTGAATCTTCCAGGTTTATAACCATGCTGTTTAGCTTCAGGTGTTTGAGAAAACAAATCACGAATATAAGTAAATAAACCAATATATGTAGCAGGATTTGATCTTGGTGTTCTACCAATAGGAGACTGATCAATCACAATAATTTTATCAATATTTTCAACTCCAGTAATTTTATCATGTTTACCTATTTTAAATCGATGTTTATTTGTTAATTTTTCATCAATTCCATGATAAAGTATTTCATTTACTAGAGTACTTTTTCCTGAACCAGATACACCAGTTACACATATAAATTTACCTAAAGGGAATTCAACATCAATATTTTTTAAATTATTCTCTTTTGCACCAATAATTTTTATTGATTTACCATTACCTTTATGTCTTTTTTTAGGAACAGGAATTGTTTTTTTACCAGATAAATATTCTCCTGTGATACTGTCCTCTGATTTTTCTATATCTTCAGGTGTTCCTTGAGCAGTTAATAATCCACCATATTCACCAGCTCCAGGACCAATATCTATAACATGATCAGCTTCACGTATGGTTTCTTCATCGTGTTCAACAACTATTAATGTATTTCCTATGTCACGGAGATGTTTTAATGTTTCTATTAATTTCATATTATCTCTTTGATGAAGTCCAATACTTGGTTCATCAAGTACATATAATACACCAACAAGTCGACTACCAATTTGTGTTGCAAGTCTTATTCTTTGAGCTTCTCCTCCTGAAAGGGTTCCTGAGGATCTTGCTAAATTTAAATAGTTTAATCCAACATTATTTAAAAATTCAAGTCTTTCCTTAATTTCCTTTAATATTTCATGACCGATAAATTCTTGTCGTTCGGTTAATTTTAGATTATCAAAGAATTCTTTACAATCTAGTAATGATAATTTGGTTACTTCGGCAATGTTCATATCACCAACAGTTACAGCTAACATTTCTGGTTTTAGTCTATCACCGTTACATGTTGGACATTTATTTAAGGTCATGTAGGTTCTAGCAGATTTTTTCCAATACCTTGAATTAGTTTCAATGTATAATCTTTTCATGTAAGGAATTACACCTTCAAATGGTTTAGTTACTTTTCTGGTATTACCTGCTCTTACAAAGTTAAATGTAACTTTTTCATCGCCACTACCATATAATAAAACTTCTTGTTGTTTTTCAGTTAATGTATGATATGGTACGCCCATATTTATTTTATAATGATTACATACACCTTCAAGAAGTTTATTATAATAACTTTCAGTTCTTTGAGAATTACTCCAAGGTTTAATAGCTCCTTCACGTATTGACAATGTTTTATTTGGAATAATTAACTCAGGATCTACTCCAAGTGTACTTCCTATACCATTACAATCAGGACAAGCTGCTTGTGGGTTGTTAAATGAAAACATTCTAGGACTTATCTCTGTAAAGTTTATTCCACAGTCAGGACAAGCAAGAGCTTCACTATAATATTGGTCAGGGATAGATGAATCATGATTAGCTACAGTTAATAACCCATCACCTATATTTAAACCGGTTTCAACGGATTCAACAAGTCTTTTTCGGAAATTAGTGTTATTGGTTACTTTTAATCTATCTATTACAATTTCAATAACGTGTTTATTGTTTTTATTAAGTTTTATTTCTTCATCTAGGGATCTTATTTCCCCATCGACTCTAACTCTGACAAAACCTTTTTCTTTATAACTTTCGAATACTTTTTTATGCATTCCTTTTCTATCTTTAATAACTGGAGCTAATAAAATAATTTTTTCTTGATCATTTTGTTCTATAATAGCATCCGCAATTTGTCCTGGAGTCTGTTGGGATATTTCTCTTCCACAATTATAACAATGAGCTATACCAATACGTGCAAATAATAATCTTAAGTAATCATATATTTCTGTAACAGTTCCTACTGTTGAACGGGGGTTTACACGTGTTGTTTTCTGGTCTATGGATATAGCTGGTGATAATCCTTCGATATAATCTACTTCTGGTTTTTCCATTTGGCCTAAGAATTGTCTTGCATATGCTGATAATGATTCAACGTATCTTCTTTGTCCTTCAGCATAAATAGTATCAAATGCAAGAGAAGATTTACCTGATCCACTTAAACCTGTAATTACTATAAATTGGTCTCTAGGGATAGTAATATCAATATTTTGAAGGTTATGTTCTCTTGCACCTTTTATTATTATTTTTCTATCTTGAATAGCCATATTTCTTATTTCATCTTTAGTTTTCATTCTTCTTCCAACTCTTTTATTTTATCTCTAATTCTTGCAGCTCTTTCAAATTCAAGATTTTTAGCAGCTTCGTTCATTTTTTCTTTTAAATACTCTATAAATGCATCTGCTTCTTCAACAGTTACATTATCCATATCAACCACATCAATTTCTTCAGATGTTTTCATAGTGGACTTTCTTGGTTTAAGTTTTCTCACAACGGTTTTTGGTGTAATGTTATGGTCTTTATTATATGCCATTTGAATTTTTCTTCTACGTTCTGTAATATTCACAGCATTTCTGACTGAATCTGTTATATTATCTGCATACAATATTACTTCACCATCAACATTACGTGCTGCTCTACCAATTGTTTGTATAAGGGAAGTCTGTGAACGTAAGAAACCCTCTTTATCAGCATCAAGTATTGCTACTAAGGATACTTCAGGTAAATCAAGTCCTTCTCTTAGTAAATTTACACCTATTAAACAATCAAAATCTCCACGACGTAAATCATCAATTATTTCTGTTCGCTCTAGTGTAGTAATTTCTGAATGTAAATATCTTGCTTTAATATCCATTTTGATGTAGTAATCGGTTAAATCTTCAGCCATTTTTTTGGTAAGTGTTGTCACTAATACTCGTTGATCTTTATCTTTTCTTTTTCTAATTTCACCAAGTAAATCATCCACCTGATCTTTAACAGGTTTTATGATTGGTTTTGGATCAACTAATCCAGTAGGTCTAATAATCTGTTCTACTTTATTTTTACTTCTACTTAACTCAAATGGTCCTGGAGTAGCCGATACATATAATACTTGATTTTGTGCTCTCATGAATTCATCAAATTGTAATGGTCGATTTTCTTTAGCACTTGGTAATCTGAAACCATATTGAACCAAAACATCTTTTCTTGCTCTATCACCATTATACATTCCCCTTATTTGAGGAACTGTAACATGAGATTCATCAATAATTGTTAAATAATCATCAGGGAAATATTTGAGTAAAGAATATGGTGTTTCACCCCATTGACGTCCATTCATATGCATAGAATAATTTTCTATTCCTGGACAGTAGCCTACTTCCTGAAGCATTTCTATATCAAAGTTTGTTCTTTGTTCAATTCTTTCAGCTTCTAGATATTTTCCTGTTGCTTTAAATGTTTCAATTCTTTCTTTTAATTCTTTTTTTATGTTAATTATTGCTTTTTCTTGTTTATTTTGATTTATTACAAAGTGTTTTGCTGGAAAGATATATACTTTTTTAAGTTCTTCAATAATATCTCCTTTTAATGGGTTGATTTTATATAATGCATCAATTTCATCGCCCCACATTTCAATTCTTATTGCTTCATCAGTGTTAATTGGAAATACTTCAACAACATCTCCACGAACTCTAAAACAACCTCTTTGGAATTCAATATCATTTCTAGAAAATTGCATGTCAACTAGTGATTTAGTAATTTCATTTCTTTCTATCACCTGATTTACTTCAAGAGGTAACATAAATTCACCATAATCTTCTGGTGAACCAATACCATAAATACATGAAACACTAGAGACCACTATCACATCATCTCTAGTAAGTAATGATTGGGTAGTTGAATGACGTAATTTATCAATTTCCTCGTTTATTGCAGACTCTTTATCAATAAAAGTATCTGTCTGTGCAACATATGCTTCTGGCTGGTAATAGTCATAATAACTGACAAAATATTCAACAGCATTATCCGGAAAAAATTCCTTAAATTCTTCATACAACTGTGAAGCTAATGTTTTATTATGTGACATTATAAGAGTAGGTTTATCCAGTTTTTCTATAACATTTGCCATTGTAAATGTTTTTCCAGAACCAGTTACTCCTTCTAATGTTTGTTCATTGCATCCATCATTGAAATGACTTACAATGGAATTAATTGCCTTTGGTTGATCACCAAAAGGTTTATAATCAGAATATAAATTAAATCTTGACATAATATTTCTCTTAAAATATTTTATTTTTTAATAATTCATCTAACTATATTATTTATGTTTTACTAAATAATTAATATTAAAGTGTTACAATTTAGTATTTTTTTGAAAGGATAAATGTCATATTTTTAAATGGGGGTATTAATTATATCTATGAAAATAACCGATCCTGAAGAATTACCACAAAAACCTGGTGTATATATTATGCATAATAGTGATGATGCTATAATATATGTGGGTAAAGCAAAAAAACTAAAAAATAGGGTACGAAGTTACTTCAGGTCTGAAGATAAATTAGATAGGCCAAAAACAGTTGTTTTAATGTCACATTTTTCATATTTGGAATATATTCTTACTAATACAGAAAAAGAAGCATTGATTTTAGAAGCTAATTTAATAAAAAAATACAAACCTCATTATAATATCAGCTTAAAAGATGGAAAACAGTATCCTTACATAAAAATTACAAATGAAGATTTTCCAAGAATATTAATTACACGTAAACTTAAAAATGATAAATCCTCATATTATGGACCATATACTGATGTAACTAATGCAAGATTATTCATTGATTTTGTGAATAAAAATTTTAAACTTAGAACTTGTAAACATATGGATGGACCTTGTTTAAATTATCAAATAAATCAATGCAGTGCACCATGTTCAAATAAAATCTCATTGGAAGATTATAATTCAAATATTCGTAGAGCAAAATTACTATTGGGTGGAAAATATAAAACTATCCTAAAACAATTGGAAAAAGAGATGAAAGAATTTTCTAAAAATTTGGAATTTGAAAAAGCTGCAATAACTAGAGATCAAATTGAAACAATTAAAATAACTCTTGAACAACAAGAAATTCAACCGAACAAACAAGTAAATCAGGATGTCATAGGTATTGATCATAATGATGAAAGAGCTGCTGTAGTAATATTATCAATAAGACATGGAAAGACAAATAAAAAAGATGATTTAATATTAAATGGAATTAATGGATTTAACAATCAAGAAATATTAACTGAATTTGTAAAACAATATTATACTACTGCACCGGTTCCTGATGAAATAATATTGGAAAATAATTTAATTGATGAAAGTATTATTGAAGAATGGTTAAGTGAGAAACAAGGTCATAAAATTAAGATTAAAGTAGCTGAAGATGGACATTATTTAACATTAATCAATATAGCTAAAAAGAATGCTCATATAAGTTTAACTGAAGATACTAAAGAACAAGAAAATCCAATGTTAACTTTAGAACAATATTTAAATCTTCCAAGACTACCTTATCATATCGAAGCATTTGATATATCTAATATTTCAGGAATTCATGCAGTAGCATCAATGGTGGTTTTTGAAAACGGTAAACCAGCTAAAAAAATGTATCGTAAATTTAAAATGAATACACCCGGACCTAACGATTTTGCAATGATGAAAGAAGTTGTTACTCGTAGATATTCTCATTTAGTTGAAAAAGAAGAAGATAAAAAGTATAATCCTAATGATTCATTATATATAAAACCTGATTTAGTTTTAATTGATGGAGGTAAAGGTCAGCTAGGAATGGCTGTTGAAGTATTTAAAGAATTGGGAATTACTGATGTACCATTAGCAGGTCTTGCTAAAAAATTTGAAGAAGTATATGTTCCTGGAAAAAGTGAACCAATTATATTGCCAAGAAAATCAACAGCTCTTCATTTATTACAGTATGTTAGGGATGAATCACATAGATTTGCTATAACCTTCCATAGAAACTTGAGAAGTAAAGCATTTACTAAGTCAATTTTGGATGAAATACCTGGAGTGGGTAAAAAGAGAAAACAAGCACTATTAAATCACTTTGAAAATTTAGATGAGATTTATAATGCTAATATAAAAGAATTATCAGAAGTTGAGGGAATAAGTAAAAATTTAGCTAAAAAGATTTATGAAATTATACAAGAAGATAAGAAAAGTAGTTAATTCTACTAAGATTATTTTTCTATTATAAATTTAAACCTATATTATATGCGATATCCATAACTTCTTCTGTTTTTTCATGATTACTAGTTGGAATATTGTTACCAATACTCATTATTTCTATCACATCCAGACCTATTGATTCAAATATTTTACTTCTTTTATAAATATATTTGTCACATGAACCCATAGGAGCTCCATAAGTGAATATGATGATACATTTTTTACCTAATAATTTTTTATTTACCTTTTTAGTCATTGAATAAAAGCGATCCATAAATATTTTTCCTTGTGCATTGATTTCTGAGAAATAATTTGGAGCAGCAAATATCAAAGCATCTGATTTCTCAAGCTCACTTATGACTTTTAAAAAATCATCATTTATTATACATTTACTCGGAGCTCTTCCTTCTAAGGGTTTACAACTTTTACATCCTTGACAAGGACTTATATTCATTTCATCAATATAATATATGGAATTGGAATGGTTATTATCCTTTAAACCTTCTGTAATTCTTTTAACAATAGAACTACAATTTCCTGATTTTCTAGGGCTGGCTATAACACTTATTACTTTCATATTTTCACTTTATATTATATGTAATACTTATTTATTTTTATTTTCTTCTTTTTAAATGTTTATTTGATAAGTATTTCTTGTTAGATAAGATGAGTGGTTAAATAATCTATTTATATCATTTAATCAAAAAATATTATTATGAAATCTAAAATAATAAATTTTTTCACGGATAGTGCTGATGTATTACTATCACCTGATGATTTATTTAACTTTAAAAGTCAATCAAAAAACTATGATGGGATTTTAACTTTAGTAGTTTTCACAGTAATTTTAGCATTAACATTAGGAATATTAACTAAAAATGCTTTAGTCACTGGAATATTAATTATTTCATATTTATTTTCCCATTTAATTTTTAAGATTATACAAGCTTTATTAATTAATCTTGTCACTAGACTATTTGGAGCAAATGGTGATTTTATTAGAACTGTCAATTTAATTTCTTATTCAAGCGTTCTTGACCTATTTGTAATAATTGGTCTAGCCTGCACAGTTTTAGGTTTAGGTATAATGTTATTACCTTTATTAATCTTAACTGTAACATGGAAAATGTTCATAGTAGTATCTGCTGTTTGTAGAGAATATGAACTGGGAATCGGAAAAGCATTCATTTCAGCATATGGAATTTGGCTTTTAGTTATAGCTATCATAATGGGGTTATTCTTATGAACTGGAATAAAAAATTAGGAATATTGATTTTAGTACTATTAATTTTATCATTAGTTATAGT
>SUTP01000079.1 GCA_015062815.1 Methanosphaera stadtmanae
ATGTTATGATTTATGACACCACTCTTAGAGATGGTGAACAAACACCTGGTGTTACGATAACAACTGATGAAAAAATAGTTATTGCAGAAAAATTAGATAAACTTGGAGTAGATGTTATCGAATTGGGTTTTCCAGCAGCATCTCAAGGTGAACAAAAAACATTCAAAACAGCTAGCGAATTAGGATTAACTTCACAAATTAGTGGATTAGCTAGAGCTTTACCTACAGATATTGACAAAGCAATAGATTCTGGTGCTGATTATATACACACATTTATTGGAACATCACCACTCCATAGGGATTTTAAATTAAGAATGTCTAAAGAAGAAATATTAGACAAAGCAGTTACTTCTGTTGAATATATCAAAGATCATGGAATAACTGCAGAATTTTCATGTGAAGATTCTACTAGAACCGAACTTGATTATCTACTTGAAGTATATAAAGCAGTTGAAGATGCTGGAGTAGATAAAATCAATGTACCAGATACAGTTGGAGTAACAATCCCAATTAGAATGAATGAATTAATATCACAGATAGCTGAAATTATTAAGGTACCCATTAGTGTTCATTGTCATAATGATTTTGGATTAGCTGTCGCTAATAGTCTTGCAGGTGTAGAAGGTGGAGCAAGACAAATACAATGTACTATCAATGGTCTTGGAGAAAGAGCAGGTAATGCATCACTTGAAGAATGTGTAATGACATTACATAAAGAATACAATATACATACCAATATAAATTCAAAATTACTAGTTAATACTTCTGAAACTGTTTCAAGAATTACTGGAGTTAAAATGCCCCCTAACAAAGCTATTGTAGGAGAAAATGCATTTGCCCATGAAGCTGGTATACATGTACAAGGAATCTTAGCCAATAGTGATACCTATGAAGCATTTAACCCTGAAGAAGTAGGACATAAAAGAAAAATTGTTCTTGGAAAATTAACTGGTGCTAATGCAATAAAAGCCAAATTAGAAGAATATGATATTAAGTTATCTGATGAACAATTTGATGAATTATTTACCAAAGTCAAATCATTAGGTGATTCAGGTAAAACTATTACTGATTTAGACTTTAAATCTCTTGCAGAAACTATTCAAGGAAGACCTACTAAAGAAATTATCAAATTATTAGGTGTAAGTGTAATGAATGGAGATAGCACATTACCTACAGCTACTGTAAAATTAGATATTGATGGAGAAATTAAATACTGTGCTAAAACAGGAGTTGGACTTGTAGATGCTTCAGCTAATGCAATACAAACACTTATAAAAGAAGTAATGGATATTGAACTTGAAGAATACCATTTAAACGCAATTACTGGTGGAACTAATGCATTAGGAGAAGTATTTGTTATAACCAAAGATGAAGAAGGAAATAAAGCTACTGGAAGAGCTAGTGATGAAGACATTGTAAAAGCAAGTATTTATGCAATAATTAGTTCTGCTAACAAATTATTAATGTTAAGAGATTAAATTAAAGCTAAATTAATTTTTTTTCTTTTTTTGTTTAATAAAATAACTATAGTAACAGATAATATTAAATAGAAAAAAATAGATAGTAACATATAAGCTATAAAATTATAGTTTATTTTTTATTAACGGAGGAAAACAAAATGCCAGAAGAAAATATCGTATACATCGGAAATAAACCAGTAATGAACTATGTATTAGCTGTGGTAACACAAATGAACAGCGGCGTATCTGAAGTAATTTTAAAAGCTAGAGGTCGAGCTATAAGCAGAGCTGTAGATGTAGCTGAAATTGTAAGAAATAGATTCATATCTGATGTAGATGTAAAAAACATAGACATAAGCACCGAAGAAATTGTTGGAAATGAAGGAACTTCCTCCAATGTTTCAGCAATAGAAATCAGATTAAGCAAATAAAACTATAATCTAATTTTTTACATAATTTTTTTATTTTTTTTTTAACTAAAAATTAACTATTTCACTTTAAATACTATTTTTATTGAAAATTTTATTAAATAAAGGCTCTGTAGAAAACCTATGAAAAATAGATAAAAAGTAATACTTTTTACAAAATATTTAAATACTATTTAAAATATAATTATTATTATATCAAAAGTAATAATTTATTATTATTAAGTAATATTTTATTGCTTTTTTTTAATAGTATTTTATTTTAATAATGTATTATGTATAAGAGTTTTGTTGTTCGTATTTATCCTAATGGGTTTCAGGAAGATTTTTTTGTAAGGCAGTTTGGTTCTTGCAGATATGTTTATAACAAGTTTTTAACTGAAAAAAAAGTTAGAATATACTTTGTTTGGCAGGTATTTGTCTTATAATGATTGTTCTAGCATGTTAACTGTTCACAAGAAGTCTAATACTTGGCTTCGTGAACTTGATTCACAGGCTTTATTACAGTCACTACGGAATTTAGAAACTGCCTTTAAAAGATTTTTCAAAGGAACCAGTAAATATCCACGTTATAAAAGCAAATATAATCCAATACAATCGTATAAAACGCTTAATATTAATAATTGTATTAGGATTAATGGTAATCGTATTCGTTTGCCTAAAGTGGGTTGGATAAAATTTAGAACTAAACAGAAGATACAAGATAAGATTAAATCAGTTACTGTTAGTAAAAATCCTTCAGGCAAATACACACTATCAATTTTATGTGATAATGTGCCACAGAAGTTATTTAAGCGTAATGATCGTAGTTGTGGGCTGGATTTAGGTATTACAAATTTTGTCACAATAAACACGGGCGAAAAAATACTATTTCCAGAACAAGACAAAATCAACCGCTTAAATAAAAAGATAAAACGTCTACAAAGAAGCCTATCCAAGAAAAAAAAGGGAAGCAATAACTATAAAAAACAGAAAAAGAGAATAGCAAAAGCATATGAAAAAATACACAACACACTAAAATATCACTTCTACAAAATAAGTCAACGATTAACAGAAAAATACCAAGTAATATGTATGGAAACATTAAACATCAAAGGAATGCTAAAAAACAGTAAATTATCCAATAAAATCAGCGAAAAAGCATGGCACATGTTCACAACAATACTAAAACAAAAATGCCAAGAACACGGAAGAACACTAATACAAATCGACCAATGGTACCCTTCCAGCAAAATCTGTAACATCTGCCAACACAAAAACCAGAAACTAACACTAAAACAAAGAACATGGACATGCACAAAATGCCACACAACACACAACAGAGATGTAAATGCAGCAAAAAACATACACAAGAAAGGATTAAAAGAACTTAATACTTAGTGAACC
This sequence comes from Methanosphaera stadtmanae, assembly GCA_015062815.1. Lineage (GTDB taxonomy): Archaea > Methanobacteriota > Methanobacteria > Methanobacteriales > Methanobacteriaceae > Methanosphaera > Methanosphaera stadtmanae_B. Next base: position 3,272 of record SUTP01000079.1, read on the forward strand.
GAAGGTTCTTCGGGGATAGCCTACTACAACTATGCTTAGCATTAGCGGCAATTAAGTGGGAATCAAATGACGATTAATAAATAAAAAAAAATAATATGAGTATTTTTTATAATATTATCCGATGAAATTAGGAAAAATAAAAGATATATTTCCGTTTGTGCAAAACCTTTATATTTTTTTTGAGTAATACTCATCCTTCACTCAAAAAAAAGGTTTTCTACAAAGCCTAAATAAAAAGAAAAGTAGAATGGAACAAATAAATCATTGTTTTTTATTATTACGATGTTCCAAGTATTTTTTAACCCCTACTCCAAGACATATAATGATTATTATTGATACAATATAATAATATGTATATATACTTGTAGGACCTTCTTGATGATTTGTATTTAAAGAATAAAGATTACCATCCAAAGATGCCATATATAATGATCCTCCACTAGTTACTGGTGAAGAAGAAATACTGGCACCTACATTTGGTATATATGCTGGATTATAATTCCAGACAGAATTTCCTGTGAATTTATTGAATGTTAACATTTCACCAGATTGTGTTCCTATTGCTATATTATTTCCATATATAGATGGTGTACCATTAATAGTACTGCCTGTTTTTACATCCCATTTCTTAAGACCATCCCTGATGTCTAATGCATATAATTTACCTTTTTCTGTTCCTACATATAATGTAGATTGTCTTTCATCTATAGATGGTGAACTCATTACTGGTGATCCTGCATTATATGACCATTCTTCAGTTCCATTTTCAATATTTAAAGCATATACTTCATCATCATTAGATCCGAAGAAAATTTTATCTTGTGCTATTGCTACTGAAGATCTTACATCATCACCGGTTGTATAATCCCATTTTAATGAACCATCTTCAGCAGATAATGCATACATTTTATCATCATCCGAACCAACATATACTACTCCACCACTAACTGTTGGAGATGACCTGATTGATTCATTGGTTTTAAATTGCCATGCTAATGAACCATCATTTCTATTTATAGCATATATTGAGCCATCATCAGAACCAACATATACTTTTGTTGAATCAATAGCTGGTGATGATTTTATGCTATCACCTGCTTTAAATTTCCAATTATTAGTACCATCAACTACATTGTTAGAATACAAATATCCATCATTAGAACCAAAATATAAAACATCCCCTGATACTGCAGGACTAGATTCTATGGAATCTTTAGTTTCATAGGTCCAACTTTGATTACCATCTTGTGCATCTAATGAATATAAAACCCCTTTTTCTGTACCTACATATATTTTATCACCACATATTACTGGAGATGTTAATATAGGACTTCCAAGATTAACTGTCCAAGTTTGTGTAGAAAAAGATGAATCTTGAGATAGATATCCTGTATGTCTAGGATTACCTTGAAACATTGGCCATTCAGCTGCAGATAATGACGTGAAACTTCCCATAACCATAAAAAGTATGATTAATATAATTCCTAATTTTTTATAATTTAATTTCATTAATTAACACCCCTTAGATTTGTCTATTAAATCTAGCTACTCCGACACCAAAGAACAATATTGTGAATCCCAATAATACCAATAAATCTATACCAATAGCTTCTAAACCTGCTCCTTGTAGCATTACCCCTCTGAATGCATCATTTGCATAAGTTAAAGGTAAAAAATATGCTATTTTTTGTAGTATCCAAGGCATTGTTTCAGTTGGGAAAAATACACCACAAACAAACATCATTGGCATTGCTACTGGCATTACTACTTGTATATAATCTTCTTGAGTTTTAGATGTGGCAGAAAACATCATGCCAAAACCAACAAAGCATAATGCTGACAATAACATCACCAGTAATAATAATAAAAAGTTACCATTTATTACAACATTAAATAAGATAACTGCAGATAATATTAATATTACGGCTCTCATCATTTCTTTAATTAAATTTGAAACAATTTTACCACTTAAAACTGTAGATATACTTGTTGGTGTCATAAATAAACGTGCTAATTCACCACGTTCACGTTCACCTGCAATTGCATTACCCATTGAAAACATTGAAGACATAAACATAGTCATTGCAAGAACACCCGGTAATAAAAAGTCAATATAATCTATTTGACCATATATTTTATTAACTTGTAATTTTATCGCTTGTGCTGTTTGAGTTAGTGCATTACCTTGAGGTTCTGCTGAAACTTGATTCAAACTAATAGTTTCAGATAACATTGCAAATATTTGTTCTGTTTTAGGAACTAATGTTTGAGTTGTCAGTTGATCCGATGAATCAATATATAAAACCGCATTTCTAGTATTATTATCTTCAAAATTTTTTGACAATATTATTGCTGCTTTAATTTCACCCTTATCCACCATTTGTTTAGCTTCATCCGGTTCTGACATTATATCTATAACATCAAAAGTTTCATCAGATTTTATTGTGTTTATAACTTGATCAGTTATATCCCCAGATGTCTGTTTAACTATCACAACAGGAGTATTTTCAACTGTTCCACCCATACCCCATCCACATAAAGCAATCATTACTATCGGAAATAAAATTAATGATGCGAATTGTATTTTATGTCTCCATAGGGTTAAAAGGTCTTTTTTAATCATCCATTTAAATTTAGCGGATTCCATTATTTTTTAACCTCCTTTCTTTTTTTGGCAGTTATGGCAACAAACACATCTTCTAATGTTGGATCATTAGTTTTAATAGATGCTATATTACCCCCATTATTCAAGATAGATGTAATAACATAATTAACAGATGTTTCAGAACGTTTTAAATCAATAGATAACCTACCTTTTCCATTATGAACAACATTTTTAACTACATCCAATTCATTTAATGAGTTAATCATTTCTTCACTAATATTTGAAACCATGACAGTTACTTTTTCATCTTCATCAGTTAAAGAAGCTTTTAAGTGAGATATTTCTTCTTGATTATTAATATCATTCTCTTTTTCAAGTTCTAATATTAAATTTCGAATATTATTATTATATTCTTCTTTATTTTTCATTAATTGGTCTTTAAGACCTTGTGGAGTATCATTAGCAACTACTTTTCCACCATCAATAATATTTATACTATCACAAATTCTATCAACTTCATACATATCATGTGAACATAATATAATAGTACGTCCTTGATTATTTAAGTCTTCCATTAATTGCCATAACGTTTTTTTAGTTGTTGGATCAAGACCTACTGTAGGTTCATCTAAAAATAACAATTCAGGATTATGCACCAAACTAGCAACAACAGAAGTTTTTTGTTGCATTCCACCTGATAATTCACTAATGAATTTATTTTCTGCATATTTAATATCGACCAGTTCCATTAAATCATCAATCTTTTGATCTTTTGTTTTTGTATCAATATTATAAAAATCAGCACATAATTCTATGTTTTCTCTTACAGTCAAATCTTTATATAAACTAATTAATTGTGGTACCATACCTATCCTATTTCTTACTTCATCAGGATTTTTTTCAACATTAAACCCTGCAACAATTGCTGTACCACTAGTTACTTCATTTAAACAAGTTAACATTTTAATTGTTGTTGTTTTACCCGCACCATTTGGTCCAAGAATTCCACCAATAGTTTTATCTTCTATAAATAAATTTAAATTATCAACAGCTTTAAAACCATTATCATATACCTTAACCAAATCATGTGTTTCAATAGCATATTTCATTTATTCACCTCCAAAAAAAACTTAGAGAACATATACGACCGTTTATTTATTTTTTACTTTCAATTTCATCCAATAACAATTTCCATTGTTCATTTTCTTTAAATGAACTCACTTTAGTGAGAATATTACTAATCAAAAGTTCACCTTTTTGTGTAGTTTTATAAGATTTAATCTGTTTATTATTCTTTCGTTTCCATTTCCCTTCAATTAAATTTGCATTTTCCATTTTCTTTAGTAATGGATATATTTTACTAGAACTAAATTTTTTTACACAACACCCCTTTTCACAATCCAAAAAGAGATTTAATTCCTTCATAATACCATAACCATAAATTTCAGTATGTTTATGAATTATCCATAAAGTTAGAAAATGTGAAAGACCATTTACAATAAAATGGAACATTTTTATATTTTCTTCAAAAACTTCAGTATCCTCACCTGTTAAATTATCCATTGGCAAAGCTTTACTATTAACCATTATTCACTTCCTATAAACTAAAAGCGTTTTCTAATTAAATATATCTACATATGTCTAAATTAAATATATGTAAAAATTTGACATATAAAATATAATAATAGTATTAGTGGTCATAGTATTTAAAACCGTTCCCCACCCCCTAAAAATAAAATTTCACAAAAAAAAATCCTCAAGTTTATTAAATTATGAATTAAATATATATTATAAAATTAAAAGAGTTTTATTAATGAATAGTAAAGTATATTTTTGCAAGTGGGAATCTGAAAGTAATCAAGACATATTGCTTGATAATATTAATAAATTATTTGAAAGTACTGACTTTTTAGATAAAATTAGCAATGCTGTCAACTTAATTTTTGATTTGTGTTGTTTGGTATTATTTTTTTCTGGAAATATTTTTTTTCTTAAAA
>SUTP01000080.1 GCA_015062815.1 Methanosphaera stadtmanae
ATATAATCTATTAAATTGTGAGAAAGGAGTAATAGTTAATTTGGTTATTAATTATTACTAAATTAATTATACGTGATGTTATGAAAAGACATAAGCTTTGTTATTTGTTTGTGTTATTTATGTGTTTGTGTTTTTTATCATCATGTAAATTTGTATTAGATTCATTATTGGGTGATGATAACATGAATGATGATAATACAATTACGGATAATGATTCTAACGAAGATGAGGATGAGGATCAAACATATAGTCCAATAGTGATAAGATATTATTCAGATATTGCATGTATATCGTTTACTAATGCAGGCTACGATTCGTACGTGATAGAGGTAGATGAAGTAACATTAGATGATAGTCAATTGGTTATGGAGGCAATGCTTTCAATAGATTATCGATATCACCACTATAATAACCCTTTTGACGTTACTGTAAAGGGTTATGTCGATGATGTATTAATGACTGAAGTTAAGCAATCGTTTTACCCTATGGTTATTTATAATTTTAAAGCCGATAATAACCAGTTTATAGCAACTTTTGATAAGGTTGAATTTGCAGAATCGTATGATGTATACGTCAACAATGAAAAGTATAAAACTATATACGAAGAAGAGCTTGATTTATTAGATGCTTTTAAAAATAAAACATCTGCGAGTATTAAAATTGTACCTGTATCATCTAAAACAGGTACAATTCCAATCACTTATTCAACACGATTATCGCGTGAAGAAACGCCTAATAACTTTAGATATGATGGTATTTTAAATAGATTTACATGGGATCATGTTAAGGGAAGCGGTGCAAAATATGAGCTAGTTATAGATGGTGGTGAGCCAATAATTGTTGAGGATGTAGGCTTTTATGATTATGTTGCTACTAAGCCTATATCTGCAGCCATAAAGAAATTAGTGAATGATTATAATTTAGATTCATTAACTACAACTATTAATTTAGTTAAGGATGATTCAACAATAACAACATTTAATTACGATCATAGTACTAAAAAGATTAGCTGGGATAAGCTTGTTGATGATAAGATTGAATATTCATATTATGTAATAGTCAATAATGGTCTAAAAGAATATACATATACTACTAGCAATAATTATTACACCTTGTCTGGCTTAAGACTTAATAATTTTGAGGTTAAGATCATACCTGATTCTAACATGGATAATAGAATATACAATACTTCGAAATATAATGTTAATATCTATGATAGTGTGGATTTAGATTGCTCGTATGATGATTTATCAAATGAAACTATAATAAATATCTCTTCAACAGAGGAGGCAATTGCTGGATATAATATATCGATATTAAAAAATGATGTTGAATTGTTTAATCATAGCTATGATGATGTTAAAAATTTAAGCTTTGATGATTACAATTTCTTAGATGCAGGTATATATGATTTCATTTGTACACCATATTATCTTGATGATGACAATATAGGAGTCATAGAGCAAGAAAGCTATAAACTAACTGTTTCACGATTAAATAAATTAGCATCTCATACATTTGATGGTCGTGAAATAAAATTTAGTGAATGTCAAAATATTAATTATGTGATTGATGATGTAAAATATACGTCTATTAATAATTCTCATGCAGTAGTGAATGACAATGATACTGCTTTTGATAAAACTGAAACTATTCAGTATTATAGTGGATTTAATTATTCTAAGATAGGTGGTCTATTATGTCTTCCATCTATAGAACCATTAGAAATAACTTATACCTTACTTGCACCTGTTAGTAATGTTAAGCTAATAAATGAAAAAATCGAATGGGATTATGAAGGAAATAAATCTGGCTTTGTCATTAAGCAAGGTTCTAACATATATAATTCAAATGATAAATTCTATGCTCCAATTATTACCGATTGTGCAAAGCAATATGAGTTTTCAATCTTGCCAAAGAATGAATCATATGATGTAATCCCTCAAGAAAGAGTTATTACAATTTCTAAGGTTTTAAACATAAGCATAGATGAGGTTGTTGTATTAGATGATGAGCTTAAAATTAGTCTTGAGGAAAGAGTTGGTGCTTTATCATATGAGTTTATAATAGATAATGATGTTTTTACATCTATGGAATCTAACTTCACTTTTTCATATGATAAAGTACAAACAATTCAGTTTAGAGCGATTGGCGAAGAAAACTTCCTATCATCAGATTACTCTATTATCTATAATCTAAATTCATTAGATAAGGAAGCTTATGTAACTGATTCTAACAGCAATAAAACTATTTATATAGGTGGATTAGAAGATTACATGGATGTATGTGACTTTGAGGTTCAAATTCTAAAAGGTAATGAAGAATATTTTACATCTAGTGATGTGGCTGGTATCATAGATGTTTCTAATTTTGATTATTCAGAGTATGATTTAAGCATATTATTTTCTCCACGTGTATATGAAGATGTAATTTATTTTGCCAAATCGATATTAGATTATCATTTCTTAGTATATGATTTTGTTGTGGAAAAAGGACAATATAGTTTTGAAAATAATTATTATCCAGCTAGCATTAAAAATCATGCTATATATAATAAAATTACATATGTCCTTGAAACGTCTGTTCCAGGTATGAAAAGTGATTATTCAATCGAATATAAGGAAGAGGTTGTACCACTTATTAAGGATTTGTATGATAATTATCGCTCTGTAAAATTTGAATTTATTGATAAAACATCTAATTATGATTATGAACATTACAATGTATTTACTATTGGGAAAACACAGTCATTTATTAATGAGGTGTGTAATCTTTCTGATAAAACTACGGTTAATTATTATTATGATGATAGCGATTATCTTATGGTAGATGTATATTCAGAGGATGTTAAGTATTTGACTAAAACGCTATTAAAGGATGGTGTTGATTACGTTAATTCTACTGAAAGAACATTTACCGCATTATTATCATATACAAGCGCTGAATATGATGTAATAATTAAGCCTCAGTTTTTTAATGGAAGATTCTATACCGGAACTAGCTTTTATAGATCACAGGTTAAGGATGTATTAAGAGGTTCATGGAGCCCATATTATGATGATACCAAGCATACATTTGCTAAGGCTATGCCAATAAGTATTTCATATGTAGATGATTGGAAATTTACAGGAACAGCGTATTATACTATAAGACTCATAAGTGTTCAAATTGAGCATAGCTATCCAAATAATTCTTATGTTCCATATTGTTATGTTCGTTTAACTGTTGATTCAGAAACGCCTGAAGTATATGATCAAAGCTATTATAATGGCTGTACGTTTGAATTTTCTGATATTCATTTATCTGAAGGAAGTAGATTGGAGCTAGAATTCTTTATTCAGCCTAGTGGTTATACACCATCAAATAAAATTTATAAATCTTATATTATGAGCTCATAAAATCATATTTTTAAAAATATAATTTGAAATGGCATCAGTAAAAAAGGGATACTATAAGTACTTTTCTTTAAAAATAAGAAACAATGAGGAATTTATCAAGTATGCTTTATTTAAAAATGATAGTTATGATATTCGCTTTGAAGATATTTATAATGCTTTTTCTAGGAAAAATAAAACAAAAATTTAATGGGTTATTGATGCTATGGAAAATAATATATCTGTTTATGAGGAATGCTTGAGTAAAAAAATACTAGATAATGATGAATTGGCAGAATATTGTTATAATAATGACCCATATAAGCTATATCATTTTTCTAAAAGAATAAGAGCTAAATATCCATTTTGAAGCAAAATATAGAAATCGATAGTACCAATCTGTTAAGATTAACAATCCAAATGTAATTGATAAATTATAACAAGAATCAAACGCATTATGTGAACTGGTAGACATCTTTTTTTGTAACAAAGGTGCTACCGTTGAAACGGTATGCCTTCTTTCGCTGAAAGAAAATTTAAAAAAATAATTCAACTTTAAAAGGTAAGTTTAATTAAGTTTAAGCTTTCCTTTTTATTTTTTTTGAATAAAAATGAATTTAGACAGAAATAATGTCACAATGTATGTTATTTATGAGTTAAAGTGAAAAAGGAGGCTGTAATATGAAATATCTTCAATTAGTATCGAGTTTTAAACTGACATATACAGCATATTTTAACTCTTTTTTGTTTGATTAAATAGTTTAATAATGATTTTAATTTTTCAACATGTTATAATTATATAAATAGGTTCGATTTGGGGTGTTTAGTATGTCAATTAACTATTTTAAATTAGCTTTTAAAAAAGTCAGAGAAAATGATGATGTTATTTATAAAGGATTTGGGTTTAAACATTTATCAGATGCAACTAATTTCTATGTACATGTAAATAATCAATCTTTTACAGGAAAGACAACTTTATGTCAGCAAATAGGTGAAGCTGTCATATTAGGAACTGAAATTTTGAAAAGAATATCGACTAAAGATAAAAAAATAGTGGATGATGTTTTATATGATACTGAAGAAGATAGGCAAATAGTATTAATCTCAAAATTAGATGCAGACTTCAAAAAGTTATATATTATAGAAGCTGATTCTATTAGAATGACATTTGATTCATTAACTCCAAGATTAGCTTATTATGATAAAAATGGTGTTATTATTAGCGAAGAAATGGTTCATGGACACTTGTTCATGTATTTTATAGGTCAATTAATTTATGATTATATATTTTATGACGATATAAAAGAAACTATTATAAAATTTATAGATGATTCAAATGCTCAAACATTTGTTCATTTATGTGAAGATTTTTATCAACGTCATAAATTTGATGTAAGTGATGAATTTGTATATGGTGATATTGATTTAAGAGAGTTTTACAACTATGCTTCATTAGGTGATAAACTTGCAATTATTAAAGCTAATGATGAAGAACAAAAAAATGTAAAACAAATTGAAGTTCAAAGGTTTAATTTTAAACATGATACTGATTTGATTCCTACACTAGGAAAAGAGTTCATTATACCTGATAATTTAAGGGCAGTTGCAAATGCAATTGTTGCCGGTGATGCTTTAGCAACTTTATTCTATGGTCCGGCGGGAACTGGAAAAACAATGAGCTGTAAAATTATTGCTAGAGATACAAAATTACCAATATTAGCTACTATAAATTGTACAGAGAATCTTGATGAATTTGTGCTTGGTAAATATATACCGCTTGATGGTAAAATCGTTTTTATGGAATCTCAAGTTACTAAAGCAATTAGAGAAGGTGGAGCTGTCGTTTTTGAAGAAATTAATATGTCTAAACCTCAATATTTAGCATTTTTAAATTCTTTATTAGATGATAATGGTTTCGTTAGATTAGATAATGGAGAAAAAGTAGAACGTCATAAAGACTTCAGATTCTTTGCCACAATGAATTATGGGTATTATGGAACTAGAGAATTGAATCAAGCACTATATAATAGATTCAATGTTATATGTGAGTTAGAAAAATTACCTGATGAAGCAATTGCTAGAATGCTTAAAGCTCGTGTTCCAGAATGTGAAGAATATGTTTCTAACATTTTAAAAGTATATCATCAAATCCAAAAGAAAATTATGAAGGAAGAATTAGATATAGTCATCTCTCCAAGAAATCTAGAAGCTTGGGCTAGAATGGCAAAATACGAAGGATATATAAAAGCTGCAGATAAAACAATTCTTCCGATATGTAAAGCAGATAAAGTATTGGAAAATACTATAATGTCAATTATAAAATTATATAAGTGGTAGCCTATGAATAAAAAAGATAAAAAAGTATTAGATGAATTTGTATGTGAATACAAACGAGTTGAAGAGCAAGATTTTGCTTCCACATTTTCTGGTAATCCACTTGTAGAATTATTTTTTATTCTTGAAAATAATAGTTATACAGATGGTAAGCATATTGTTCTTGATCCACATATGTTAGAACTCTTTTGTGATGATGCAGCTTGGATTAAGACGATAAAATTTATGGAGCACACAGGATTTAAATTAGATTTTACTAATCGTTATTTGACGTTATCTTGGATTACAAAAGCTTTAAATATTCATGAATCTAGTCATATACTTTACACTAATTTTCCATCTATCGCTAGTAAAGGGAATCATGGTAAAACATTTAGAATGCTACTCGCAACTGTTAGCAATATAGTAGAAGATTCTTTTATTGATGCTAAAGCGTTAGAGAATTATTCAAATAGTTATGCTTATATTTATTTGCTTAGAGTATTATCTTTATTTCGCTCTCGTTTTTTAAAAGAATCTACTGTGGATGAAAATTTAGGAAATATTAATATTGAAGAAACTGAAAAAGATAAAATATCTGATTTACTACATTATTATTCATCAAAATATATTTATCCAATGTTTAAAACTGAGATTCCTAAATATTTAGAAGAAGAGATAAAATATTTAACCCCCTTGTTTGAAGATGCAACTAGAAATGGTAATCCAGATAAACGAGATGAATTGTCAATTAAAATAGCAGATTATTTATATAAGGATGTTATGAAACATTCGGATGAAGATGATAAAAAAGAAAATGCTGAAGAAGATCAGAAAATGAAAGAACTTCAGGATAAATTAAAGGAACTGTTAATTGATTTTGAAATTGGTACTGGTTCTTTTAATTATGGTAATTTTGAACATAAGGGATTAAAAACTAGTAATGCTATTAATGTAATGGAAATATCTATTGATGATTTAAGTGAAATGTTAAATACAGCAAGTGATGAAGTATATTCAGCATTAAATAGTTTTCTTACAAACTCAAGTTTATCGAATGAATTAACTGAAGGTTATGTATATGTTTATGAAAATGGAAGTATTACAAAAGATAAACAACATAAAGGAATGCTTTTAAAAGAAATTTTACCTCCAGTTGATGTAAGATTGAAACCAGCTTATGATGCAATAAAAGGTAAATATAAGATTAATATTAATAGTTATAATAGACAATTTACTAAACTTCTTAAAGAAAAATATGAAGTTTATGAAAGTAAAAAAATTATAGGTGCTGTTTTGTCATCTAAGAATTTTGCTGATCCAAAAGAAAGGTTTTGGAAACAAAAGGAAGAAGAGGTGGAAATACCTGATTTAGCAATTACTTTCATGCTTGATGGTTCTGGTTCTATGAGTGATATAATTGACGATGCTAAAAAATCTTTAATTATTGTTCATGAGACATTAAAAAAATATGAGATAAAGCATAGTGTTGTGTTACACCAAGCAATATACGGTGAGCCTGAAATACAACATCATATTTTATTACCTTTTAATGCTAAAAAAGGACAAGAATATAGTATTTTGAAATCTATTGAGCTTGAAAATACAAGAGAAGGTCTATCTTTGTTATGGAATTTAAAATATTATGAAAAACTCACAGCTGAACATAAAATTGTAGTAATGATTTCTGATGGTGTTCCATATCATGAGGCCGATGAATTCGAATATGGTCCTCCTAAATCTATGATTGATGCTAGAAATGCTCGTATGAAATTAGAATCTTTAGGATTTACTGTAATTGCTATAGCATTGCATGGATGCTATGACGAATTAATACAAATTTATGATACGGTAATAGACTGTTCTGATATTACCAAGCTAACAGGCAAATTGTTGCAGTGTATAAGTAATGAAATTGAAAAGCATTAAGTAGCAAAACCATAGGTTGTAATTTGAAAGGAGTGTTTTTATGAAGGCTTATATTAAATCAATAGATAATGAATATCCAGCATCTCATAATCAGGCAGCAGCTATGAATGGCTTTAAATCATTTGGATTTGAAATTTGTTTTTATAATGATGAAAAAAGTATTGATTATCAACAGGGAGATGTGGTTGTAGGCTTTGTAGGAGACACTTTAAGATTTTTTAA
>SUTP01000018.1 GCA_015062815.1 Methanosphaera stadtmanae
TTTAAATTAAAAATATTATAAAAAAATAAAAAGGGGTATTTAAGATAAATTAATCATTCTTTCTATACCTACTCTAGCTTTATCAGCTATTTCAGTATCTACAACTACTCTATATTTTTCTTCTTCAAGAGCAGCTTTAACTTTTTCAAGAGTGATTATTTTCATTGTTAAACAGAATGCATCTTTTCTTAAAGGAATAAATTCTTTATCAGGATTTTCTCGTTTAAGTCTGGTAGCTAAATCAATTTCTGTTCCAACAATTAATGTTTTAACAGATGGATCTTTTGCTAATTTAACCATTCCACCAGTACTTTCAACATAATCTGCTAATTCTTTAACATCACTATTACATTCTGGATGAACAACTATTTTTGCATCAGGATATTCTTCACGTGCTTTTTCAATATCTTCTGCTTTAAACATGGTATGAACATAGCAATGACCATCTTCAGGAACTATTATTGGTGTTTTTCCTGTTAATTTTGAAGCATAAGTACCTAGATTATAATCCGGAGCAAAAATATATTTATCACAATCAAGACTATCCACAACTTTTCCTGAATTTGCAGATGTACAAACTATGTCGGCTTCACTTTTAGTTTCTGCTCTACTATTAACATATAATACTACAGGTACTCCTGGATTTTGTTTTTTAGTTTCTATTAATTCATCTAATGAAACCATATCAGCCATTTGACAATTGGCTCTATTGTCTGGAAGTAAGACTTTTTTGTTTGGATTTAATATGGCTGCAGTTTCAGCCATAAAATTAACTCCACAGAAGACAATAATATCAACATCATCTACTTGTGTAGCTTTAATACATAATTCTAATGAATCTCCTACGAAATCAGCTATTTCTTGTATTTCTTTTGGCTGATAGTTATGAGCTAAAATAATAGCATTTTTTTCTTTTTTGAGATTATTTATTTCATCTATGATGCTTTCAGTCATTTCTATTCCTTCTCATACAACTTTTATAAAATCATTTATTATAAATACTATTTGATATTACACCATATTAAACAATTGCATCATTTAATAAGTGATGACATTCACAGTCATGTTTAGGGTTTATATTTTCAATTGTTTTTGTTATAAGTTCAATTAAATTGGTTTCACATTCTTTCATAGCATCAAGGACTTCTTTAAAAGTTAGTTTATGGTCACTAATGGATGTTCCATAGTTACTAACTGCACAAATGCTGCTGTAACACATTTGTTTTTCCTTAGCAAGAATAACTTCTGGAACACCAGTCATTCCAACAATTTTTCCACCAATTTGTTTAAAAAATTGGATTTCGGCACCTGTTTCAAATCTAGGGCCTTCTGTAGCAATATAAGTTCCATATGGGTGAGTATTTCCAGATTTATTTAAAATTTTACGTAAATTTTCACAGTAAGGATTAGTGAAATCTAAGTGTACTACTTCTTCATCAAAGAATGTTGAAACACGGTTTTTTGTAAAATCTATGAAATCATCGGGAATAACAATACTTCCAGGTTCTAAATTAAGATCTAAAGAACCCACTGAATTGGTAGCAAGTACTTGATTTACTCCAATGGAATGTAATGCTTCTATATTGGCTCTATAATTTATCTTGTGTGGTGGCACACTATGATCATGACTGTGTCGAGGAATATAAGCAACTTCTTTGTTATCAATTTCAATTATTGTAATAATTGGTGCTCTACCATATTGTGTATTGATGGACTCTTCTCTTATAATAGGATAATTATCTATTAGTGATTCAGTTCCGGTTCCACCTATTAATCCAATCATTTAATCACCCTTTAATTACACCTAATGGTTTCATTTGTGCAACTAATTTACTTATTCCTGTTTTATCTGCAGTTTTAACTACGGAATCAACATCTTTATATGCATTAGGTGCTTCTTCTGCAATTACTGGTTGTGAATTTGCTTTAATTATTATTCCTTTTTCATTCATTTGTTTTGTTATTTCTTCTGGTGTAAATTCTTTTTTAGCTCCGGATCTACTTAATACTCTGCCGGCACCATGAGCAGTTGAACCAAATGTTTCTTTCATGGCAGTTTCAGTTCCGGCTAAAATGTATGATGCTGTTCCCATAGTACCTGGTATAAGTACTGGTTGTCCAACATTTCGGTATTCTTCAGGAATTTCTTTTCTTCCAGGACCAAATGCTCTTGTAGCACCTTTACGATGTACATATAATTCTTTTGTATTTTTACCTACTTTGTGTTCTTCACATTTAACTATGTTATGAGCTACATCATATAGTAAATTTAGTCCAAGTGTATCTGCATCTTGTTTTAAAACATCTTCAAATGTTTCACGTACCCAATGTTGTATCATTTGACGATTGGTCCATGCATAATTTGCACCTGCAGCCATGGCTTGTAAGTATTTTTGAGCTTCATCAGATTCAACTGGTGCACAAGCTAATTGTCTATCAGGAATATCCATTTTTAATCTTTTAGATACTTTGTCCATTTCTCTTAAGTTATCTGCACATATTTGATATCCACATCCTCTTGAACCACTATGGATTAAAATTACAATTTGATCTTTTTCTAAGCCATATGCTTTAGATATTTCTTCATCATATATATCTCCAATAGATTGGATTTCTAAGAAGTGATTGCCTGACCCAAGAGAACCAAGTTGTGGTATTCCACGTCTTTTTGCTTTTACACTGACTACGTCAGGATTGGCAGTTTCTATACATCCATTTTCTTCCATGAATTTTAAATCTTCATCCCATCCATAACCATTTTCAACAGCCCATTTTGCACCGTTTTGTAAAACATCATCAATTTCTGTTTCTTTTAAATGTTTTATACCATTACTTCCTAATCCTGAGGGTATTTTTTTGAATAGTTCATCTACAAGATCATTCATGTATGGTTTGATATCTTCTTTTGTTATGTTAGTTTTTAGTAATCGTACTCCACAATTAATATCAAAACCTACTCCTCCAGGACTTATAACTCCATTATCACTAAAAGCAGCTACTCCTCCAATACTAAAGCCGTATCCAAAATGTATATCGGGTAATCCAATTGATCTTTTTTGTATTCCTTTTAAACATGCAACATTTGCTACTTGTTGTATTGCACCATCATCTATTGTTTTAACTGATTCTTCGTCTAAATAAATCCTTGCAGGAACTTTCATACCTTTATTTGGATTTCTAGGTATTTCATATACACAATCGCGGATTTTCTCTAAATCTGTTTTACCAACCATATTAATCACTTTATAACTTTAATTAATAGTATTCTTATGAATTTTTTATTTTATTTTTTATCCTTGTTAATATTATCTTATTAGTTTACAATAAGTTTTTTTATTTTAATTAATATAATATTTTTGTTATTTTCAAAATAATCGTTAATTATTGGAATTTTTTTATTTTTTTTTAGATTTAAAGTATATTTTTTTTAATATTTTTTTCTTGTATTCTAGAAAATACTCAATATTTTTTTTTAAAATTCATAAATTTTATATATGATTAATCATGATAAATATGTTTATAAGTAATTTATCATGATTAATAGTTATATTTATTTTTTTGATTAACCATGAATATACTTAGACATATTTAATGAATAAAATTCTCTCAAATAAAATTTTCTAACATTAATAGGTGAAAATATGTTAAAAATAGAACACACTATATGCCCTTCTTGTAGTGTAGGTTGTGGATTAAATATCATCTCTAAAAATGATGAACTCGTAGGAACACATCCTTATAAAAATCATGAAATCAATGAAGGACGTAATTGTAATAATTGTATAAATTTTGTAGATAATTTTAAATCCAACAAAATATCTCAAAATATAGATTATGAAGAACAAATTACCAAATTTATCGAAGAATCTAAAAATCTAGAAAATAAATTAATAATAACTTCAGGATTAACTGATGATGTTGATTTAAACAAGATTATTGATTTTTCTAATAATAATAATTTTGAACTCGCAACTTACGAGTATAATTTCACACGAATTGATACAGAACTCCTTGTTAATTATAATGAAATTGATAAATCAAAATCTATTCTAATAATAGGGGACATATATAGAGAAAATCCACTAATAGCACGTAGAATTGTTCATTCTAAGAAAAATGGTTCTAAAACAATTAATATAAACACAGAACAAAGTTTAACAACCTATAATTGTGATAAATTTGTACAAATTGATTCATTCAATGATTTAATTAATCAAATAGCCTCATTAAATTTAGAATCGGATACTGTTATAATAATAAATAAAATTAATTCACCACAAGTATTCAATCAATTGCTTGATTTGGTTAAAGAAAAAAATTATAAAATTTTACCAGTTTTAAAACATGCTAATAGTTTTTCATCAATTGAAAAAATCGAACCTTCAACAATCGATGAATTAACAGCAAAAATATCCGAAGCTGACGAAGTGGTATTAATCAACGAAAATCCACTTGAGTATCTTTCAGAAGATGTTTTTAAAGATAAAAAACTCATAGTATTATCTGCCGTGAATAATCAAATTAATGAATTGGCTGATATGATAATCCCTATTAGGGCATGGTATGAAAAAGAAGGCTCATTTACTAATGCTGAAGGATTAACACAAGACTTTAAAGATACAATAAATGATTCACAAAATGAATTAAAAACAATCAGTGAAGTTCTTGCAGATATAGAAAATCATTATAATTAAGGAGGAATAGAAGTGAAATACTTACTAGCAAAAGCAACTGATGAGGAAATATTAAGTTGTGGTGAATGTGGTGGTGCAGTAACAGCTATACTTAAATCATTGCTTGAATCTAATTCAGTAAATGCGGTATTAAATATTGAAAAAAGAGAAAGCGTTTATGATGGAGTACCTACATACATAACTAATTCAGATGATTTAATTAAAACAGCAGGATCTTTACACTGTGCTCCAACAATGATTTCGGATATCATAGCTAAATACTTAAAAGATGATAATATTGCAGTAACAACAAAACCCTGTGATGCAATGGCTATAGATGAAATCATAAAACGTTGTGGAATAAATAGAGATAATATTACAATGATAGGTTTAAACTGTGGTGGTACAGTACATCCAACAGTAGCTGAAGAAATGATTAAACTTTTCTATGAAATAAATCCTGATGATGTGGTGAGTGAAGAAATAAATAAAGGGCAATTCATTGTTGAACTAAAAGATGGCACAGAAAAATCAGTAAAAATTGATGATTTAGAAGAAGAAGGTTTTGGCAGACGTGAAAATTGTCAAAGATGTGAACTTAAAATACCAAGAAAAGCAGATATTGCCTGTGGTAATTGGGGAGCAGGTAAAGGATACACATTCATTGAAATAAATACACCTAAAGGAGAAAAAATAGTGCAAAAAGCTATTGATGATGGATACATAGAAATCAAAGAACCTTCAGAAAAACAAATAAATATCCGCAAAAAAATTGAAAATATCATGATAAAAATGGCTAAAAAATCACAGAAAAAACAGTTAAAAACGGAATATCCTATTAAAGAAGAATGGGATGAAATTTTTTCAAGATGTATAAAATGTTTCCGATGTCGTGATATTTGTCCGATATGTAATTGTAAAGTATGTTCACTTGAATCTGATTATTTTCAGGAAGATCCATCTATCAAGCCAGATCCATTAATGATGCATGGAATTAGATTGGCACATATGTCATTTAGTTGTTGTAACTGTGGACAATGTGAAGATGTATGTCCAATGGACATACCTGTAGCAAAAATGTTCCAAAAACTACAAAAAGAATATCAAAATGATACTGGCTACATATCAGGAATATCTGAGGGTAAACCTCCAATGTATAGTGGTGAAAAAGAAGAAATATTAGAATAGGTGTGATTTAAATGACTGATGATAATATAAAAATAGTAGGATTTTGTTGTAACTGGTGCTGTTATGGTGGAGCGGATAATGCTGGAACTAGTCGTATGCCATATCCATCAAACATTAGGATTATAAGAGTAATGTGTTCTGGAAGAATAAATCCTGAAATGGTTTTCAAAGCATTCCATGAAGGTGCTGATGGCGTATTTGTTGGTGGATGTCATATAGGTGACTGTCATTATGATGCAGGTAATTATAAATGGAGACGACGTGCAATACTTATACGACATATTCTTGATCAAATGGGAATAGATCAAAGAAGATTTAAACATGATTGGGTTTCTGCATCAGAAGGAGCTAAATTCCAAAGAATCATGAAAGAGTTCTATGAAGAATTATCAGAATTAAAAAATGAACAAAATATTGACAATACTACTTTAGAAGAAATAACTGCAAAATAATTATAGTTTTCCATCTTAACTATAAATCAAGTATAAAATTCAGTTTATACTTATTCCCTATTTTTTTTATATCCATATTATGATAAGTGATAGCTTTTACTTCAGTTTTGTAATTATAATTATCTGTATTATATATATCTCCAGTAATACTTCCAGTTAAAACATATTCTTTGTTTTTTGTAATTTTTATATCATATTGTGATGCAATAAAAAAATCACTATCTAATAATATAAGTAATTCAGTAATCCAATCATATAACAATCCATAGATATCCTCAGATTTAATTTCCACGGATTTACTTATTTTAGGTTTTATCTGATTAATATCTGTAATCAAATTCATTGTACCTAATGCTGAATTAATAAAAGCAATTTCGATGGTTTCACCATAAGCTGTAATTCCGATATCAGCAGTAGTCTCAAAATATTCATAATTATTATTTTTATTCATAGTGATCATTTTAAAATTCAATTAATGAAATAGATTTATTATAACTGTTTTTTAATTTCTTTTTTATCAAATCTTAGATTAATATATCTGGAATTTCCTTTGTTTCCAGAACCAGTATAAGTTGTATCAACAATCCTTAAAAACTCTAATTTATTAATTAATCTATTATATGAAGCATAACTTAATTTATGTTCTCTATTGTATAGTTTGTATAATTCACCACTAGTTATGTCTTTTTCTTTAATTCGGGTTATGAATTTTAGCAAGTCTTTTTCTTTTTCAGATAATCCTTCAAGAATGTAATTAAGTGAAACACTTTGTGCTGAATTTAGTGCTTTATCAACATCTTCTTCTTCTATTTTTCTTGAAGATCTTATTTCAGCATTATTTCCACTAATTCTAAGTAAATCTATTCCTAACCGTAAATCGCCATATTCATAAGTAAAATCACTAATTTTTTCAATTAGTTCTTTATTAATTACTGTAGGGTAAAAACCTGCTTGAGCTCTTTCTTCAAGAATTTTGAAAGTTTCTTCATAGGAATAAGGTTTAAACTCAATCTCGTTAGCATTAAATATGGATCCCACATTTTTATCTAAAACATATCTAAATTCAATATCTGATAATACGGCAAATATGCCTGTTCTAACACCTTCAAATGATTCATAAGCTCGGAGTATATCATAAAAAATTGTACTTATAATGTTGCCTTGGAATAAATAATTAATATCGTCTAAAGCTACAATTAATGCTTTATTACTGTCATATAATTCATTCATTATGTTATTATATATTCTTGCAAAAGGAACTCCTGTTTCTGGAGGAGCATGTCCAAAAATTTTCTTATGTATCTGAGAAAAGATATCAAATTTAGTGCTGTGAAGTTGACAATTAACATGTACACATATAATTTCCTTTTCACAGTCATATTCAGCCATCTCAAATAATTTTTTAATAGCAGTGGTTTTACCTGTAGCTGGAGGTCCAAGAATAATTCCATTTGTGGGTTTTCCACCCATTAATGCAGGTCTGATAGATAATGCCATCTCACTCATTTGTGCTTGTCTCAATTTAAAGTTTTCAGGCAAATAATCTGAATTAAATACACTTATATCTTTGAATATAGTTTCATCATTCATTAATAAATCACTAAATTCCATTTAATTCCCCCTTTTTATAAACTTCCTATAATAAATGATATAAAAGCGATCATCATAGCTATTTTCATGTATTTTGCCACATTATGTAAATTTTTTGGTGTTTTGTCCTTATATGAAATTATAGCTGAATATATAAAGATTATATCAGCAATTAAGACTATGATAAGGTAATATGCATTAAATAATCCTAATAAATATAATATAGGACTTAATAAACAAGTTATTATATTCAATATTATAGCACAGTTTATTGCCAAATCCACACCATACTTAATTGGGAGTGTATTTGCATTTTCCTTTGAATCTCCTTTGATATCTTCTGTATCTTTAATAATTTCTCGTGATAACGTCATTAAAAATGCAAATAATCCTAATAATGATGATTCAAATATATTTCCTATTATTAATCCACCATAAATAAATGTTAAACCGGTAAGAAGTGAAACAATAATATTACCAGTTAAACATCTCTGTTTTAAATCGTAAGCATAAACAATCATTAAAATATCACAGATTATGACTAATAAACCATTGTATATATTTATATAAAAACCCATGATGGCTGCAATTATAAATAGTATTAAACTGTAAATCAATGCATTTCTTAATGATATTCTCTTAGATGGAATAGGTCGATGAGGTTTATTGATTTTATCAATTTCATAATCAAAATAATCATTAATAGTATTTCCTGCACCTGTAGCAATAAATACAGATATTGCTCCAAGCACAATTTGCCAATTATATGTATGACAAACTATAGCTACTAAAATTACTGCAATAGCAGCCATTATTGCATTTGCAGGTCTAAGAATTTCTATATATGTATTAATTATAACACCTCACAAAATCTATTATAATATATTATGTTTATGACTAATTATAATTTTTAATTGGATTAGTATTTGAAATATAACTATCTCTTACTTTAATGTAATGTATTAATGTTGATAAATTAGTTAATGAAGAAAAATTGAATACTGCTTTAATATTATTAATGGAAAACCTGGCTAGTAGTAATAAACAAAAAAAGATTTAAAAAGAACAAGACGATTATTTAATTATGGATTAATAAATGATGAACAGGTAATATATAATGTTATTTAATTTTTATCATATCCTATTTATATACTTATGCTAATATTCGATTTTTTTGAAATTGCATATTATATATTATAATTATTTTTTTTCATCTACTCGTTAATTTTATAATTTAACAATGCTACTCACATAAAGTATTTATATATAGTAAATACAAATATTTAATAAACTAATTTTAAACATACTTAAAACTGTGAACGAATGAGTTTTCACTCATTAAGGAGTTTTAAATTAGAATATTTTTTATTATATAAATTATATTTTATTAAAAGGTCATTTAATCAGCCAACGAGTATTTAACTGATTAATGAAATTATTTTATATAATATCATTAATTATTTAGGATATCTAAATAGTATTAGTTAATTACTTAAATGGATGGTTAATAACCAGATGATAAATGGAGGTAATTAAATGGCAAACTCAGTATATGTAAAATTTGAAGTACCAAAAGAAATAGCTGATAAAGTTTATGAAGCTTTAGAAATCGCAAGAGATACAGGTAAAATAGGAAAAGGAACTAACGAAGTTACTAAAAACATTGAAAGAAACAATGTTGCATTAGCAATTATCGCTGAAGATATTGAACCAGCAGAAATCGTTGCTCATTTACCTATATTAGCTGAAGAAAAAGAAATTCCTTACGTATATCTTCCAACCAAAGAAGAATTAGGTGAAGCTGCAGGACTAAATGTAGGTACAGCATCTGCATGTATTATTGATGCAGGTGAAGGTCAAGAAATCGTCAGTGAAATAGTTGAAAAAGTTGCAGAACTTAAAAACTAAATGATTGGACTATAACTAGATAAGATTCTTACCTTAAGTCTTAAATTTAAAATTTTACAATTAATAAATGATTCATATAATAAATTAAATATTCAGATGAGTATTGATTATTATAAATTTATCTTAATTATTTTTTAAATTCCAATAGGGGCTTATTGGTATTCTTTTTTATTATTTAACCAATCAAATTTTATAAGGTGATTATATGGAAGACGGTACTCCAGCAGAAGTTATTGAAGTTTTAAAAAGAACTGGGATGACTGGAGAAGTAATGCAGGTTAAATGCAGAATACTTGATGGAAGAGATAAAGGAAGAATACTCACTAGAAACGTTATGGGAGCTATTAAAGAAGGCGACATATTAATGTTACTAGATACAATCAGAGAAGCTAAAGAAATTAGAACTCCATAGGAGTACTAGTTTACTTTTTTGATTTTTTGATATTCTTTTATTATTTACAAAGGAGTTAGAAAATGAGAACATGTTCATTTTGTGGAGAAGAAATAGCTGAAGGTACAGGTAAAATGTATGTTCGTAGAGATGGTTCTATTTATTTCTTCTGCAGTAGCAAATGTGAAAAAAATAATCAACTTGGTAGAATTCCAAGAAAAGTTAAGTGGGTTAAACAATGAGACAAAGAACTTACGCCATGTTAAAACCTGATGCAGTTAAAAGGCGATTAACAGGTAAAATACTCACAAGATTTGAAGAACGTGGTTTAAAAGTAATAGCTGCAAAAACTTTAATGATTTCTGAAGATCTTGCAAAACAACACTATGCTGAACACAGTGAAAAACCATTTTTCAATGATTTAATTTCATACATCACAAGCGGACCAGTATTTGCAATGGTACTTGAAGGTGATGATGTAATAAGTTTAGTACGTAAAATGGTAGGAGCAACAAATCCTAAAGAAGCAGATATTGGAACAATCCGTGGAGATTATGCTATAGATTTAGGACGTAATGTAATCCACGCTTCTGATAGTGAAGCTTCAGCAGAAAGAGAAATAAATTTATTCTTCGATGAATCAGAATTCTGTGATTATGAATTACCTGATGAAGATATAATTTATGAATAAGAGCCAAAGATTAAATATTGATTTTTTCTTTTATTTGCTCTTTTTGTGGTTAGTATTTTTTTTACTAATTGCATGCAGTTATTGCTAGATGTTTTTTAGTCAATAACAAATCAATAGTTACAAGATAAGTAATTATTAATTATAAAAATTAGTATTGAAGTAATCCAATTTAATCAAAATACTTCAAGATCCAATATAAATTTTATTTTAATTTACGCGTAAAAAAATAATTAATAAATATATATTCTTGATTAATTGATGCTTTCAATATTATTTAAAAATAAGTATTATGTTCTACACGAGCTAAATAATATTTTCAGGGACACTTATCAAATGTTAGTATTAGATTCATATCAATACATGTAAATGGAACTCAGTATTCTTGAAATCATTAGAACAATAACTTATTTAACCTACTGTTAAATATATGGATAGATTTTAATCTATTACTTATAAATCATTAATGGTTTATATTTATTCAATGTTTTTAGGGAGATAATGAAATGAAAACTAGATCACCTATAGTATCTGTTTTAGGTCATGTAGACCATGGAAAAACTACGCTTTTAGATAATGTGCGAGGTAGTACTATTGCATCTAAAGAAGCTGGTGGTATTACGCAGCATATAGGTGCAACTGAGATTCCAATGGATGTCATTTTTAGTATTTGTGGCAGTTTCCTGGAAAGAATGAAAATACAAGATAAACTACCTGGTCTATTTTTTATAGATACGCCAGGTCATGAAGCATTCACAACGTTACGTAAACGAGGTGGAGCTTTGGCTGATTTAGCTATTCTTATATTAGATGTTACGGAAGGTTTTAAACCTCAAACTTATGAGGCTTTAAATATTCTTAAATCAGCAAAAACACCATTTGTTGTAGCTGCTAATAAAGTTGATAAAATTCCCGGATGGAATTCTATGGAAAATACTTCTTTTACAGAAGTAATACAGCATCAACATAAAAATGTAGCATTTGATTTAGATCAAAGAATTTATGAACTTGTAGGTATATTACATGAAGAAGGTTTTGAATCTGAAAGATTTGACAGAGTTAATAATTTTGCTAGTCAGATTACAATAGTACCTATAAGTGCAAAAACTGGTGAAGGAATACCTGAATTATTAACAATGCTTTTAGGTCTTGCTTATCAATATTTAGGTGAACAATTACAAATAGAAGAAGATTCTCCTGCTTCAGGCACAGTACTTGAAGTAAAAGAAGAAAAGGGACTTGGTTTAACTATAGATACTATTTTGTATGATGGTGTTTTAAATAAAACTGATGAAATCATGCTTCTAACACAGGACAATAAAGTGATTTCTACTAAAATAAGATCATTACTTAAACCTAAACCTTTAGAAGAAATAAGAGAATCAAAAACATTATTTGAAGATGTTGATCAAATAGTTGCTGCAGCTGGTGTAAAAATAGTTGCACCACACGTGGATGACGTTGTATCAGGTTCTCCTTTAAAAGTAATTAACAATGATAATGTAAATGAAATACGTGATGAATTATTATCTGAAATAGAAACAATCCGTATTCAAACAAATGATATTGGTATTCATGTTAAAGCTGATACTTTAGGTTCACTTGAAGCACTAGTGAATATTTTATCAGATATGGATATACCAATTAAATCTGCTGAAATTGGTGATGTGTCTAGGAGAGATATCATTAATGCATCAATAATGTATGAAGAAGATGAACGTTATGGTGTAGTTATTGCATTTAATGTAAAAATTTTACCATCAGCTGAAGAAGAGCTTAATGATTCAAATATATCAGTATTCCAAAGTAGAGTAATTTATCAGTTAGCTGAAGATTATCAAAATTGGGTAAGTCAAGCTCAAGAACGTAAGAAGAAACTAAAATTAAATTCAATTATACGACCTTCAAAAATCAGAATAATACCAAAACTAGTGTTCAGACATAGTAAACCAGCAATTGCTGGAATTGAAGTAATGTCTGGAATTATTGATAGAGGTGTTGACTTAATCAATGATAAAGGACAGTATGTTGGTACTGTTGAAAGTATGGAAGATAATGGTGAAAGTCTACCTAAAGCTTCAAGGGGTTCACAAGTAGCAATGGCAATAAACAATGCTGTTTTTGAAAAAGACTTTGAAGAAGGTGACATTCTTTATGTTGACATGTCAGAAAATAATTTTTTAACAGTTCAATCTGAATTTGAAAATAAATTATTAGATGATGAAATTCTTACCATGCAGGAATTACAAGAAATTAAACAACAGTCTGAAGATGAGATGTGGGGAGTAGTTAATACTGATTGGAGTCAATTAGATACATTAGACGACGATGAGTTTGAAGATTACACTATGTAATCCTGTAGTTTGAAGTAATCTACATAAAAAAATACTTAAAATTAATGGAGGCATAGAATGGCATATAAAGTAGTAGTATCAGATGAAGATGTAACCTACCAATTAGAATTAGATGATAAAGATGCAAAAACCGTAAATGGTCTCAAAATTGGAGATGAATTTAACGGTGGAATTTTAGGATTAAAAGGTTACAAATTAAAAATAACTGGAGGAAGTGACAAAAACGGTTTTCCAATGAAACCTAGCGTAGATGGATCCAGAAGATTTAAAAGTTTAGTAACTGGTGGAATCGGTTTTAAACCATCAAGAAGTGGTTTAAGAAGAAGGAAAACTGTACGTGGAAACACTATTGCAGAAGATATATCCCAAATAAATGTTAAAGTTTCAGAAAGAGGAGAAAAAACACTAACTGAAATTTTTGCAGAACCTGAAGAAGAACAAGAAGAATAGATATTGATTATTTTCAAAAAAATAATAAATGTCTAAACGGAGGTGTAACTAAAATGAAAGTACAATCCGAAGTTAATATTGGATTAGTGGGACATGTGGATCATGGTAAAACTACCTTAACCAAAGCTTTATCAGGAATATGGACTGATACCCACAGTGAAGAAGCTAAAAGAGGTATATCTATCAGATTAGGTTATGCTGATATAACATTTAGAAGATGTTCTGAATGTGATGAACCTCAATGTTACACTACAAAAGAAACTTGTGAACACTGCGGTTCTAAAACAGATTTAATAAGAAAAGTATCCTTTGTAGACTCACCAGGTCACGAAACCTTAATGGCAACAATGTTGTCTGGTGCAGCAATAATGGACGGAGCAATTTTAGTTATTGGAGCTAATGAATCTTGTCCACAGCCACAAACAAAAGAACATTTAATGGCATTAGATGTTATTGGTGTAAAAAATGTTTTAGTTGTTCAAAACAAAGTAGATACAGTATCTAAAGAACGAGCTATAGAAAACTATTACGAAATAAAGGAATTTGTTAAAGGAACATGTGCTGAAGGTGTACCTATTATACCTATATCTGCTCAACAAGGTGCAAATATTGATATATTGATTGAAGCTATTCAAAAATTCATTAAAACACCTAGAAGAGCTATCCGCAAAGATCCTAAAATTTATGTAGCCAGGTCCTTTGATATTAATAAACCTGGAACTCATCCTAAAAAAATTAATGGTGGAATTATTGGGGGATCATTAGTTCAAGGTAAAATCAAAGTTGGAGACGATATTGAAATAAAACCGGGTATACAAATAAAACGTAATGGTAAATCTGAATGGGTTAGTTTAACTTCTAAAATCACAGGACTTGAAGCAGCAGACAATTTTGTTGATGAAGTTGGTCCTGGAGGATTAATTGGAATAGCAACTTTACTTGACCCTGCTTTAACAAAAGCAGATTCATTATCGGGTTCTATAGCAGGTAAACCAGGAACATTACCACCTACAATCCAAGAGTTTACTATGGAAACACATTTACTTGATCGTGTAGTTGGTACAAAAGATGAAACAGATGTGGAACCAATACATTCTTCTGAAAATTTAATGATAAATATAGCTACATCAACAACTGTTGGATTAGTAAGTAGTGCAAGAGGTAATGAAATTGATGTTACTTTAAAATTACCTGTATGTGCTGAAGAAGGACAACGTGTAGCATTAAGTCGTAGAGTAGGAGCTAGGTGGAGGCTTATTGGTTATGGTATCATCAAAACATAAGGCAGTGGTTGATACAAATTTTTGATGATGATGATTCAATGTGATGTGGATGTTGTCACATTATTAATGAATCTATTACCTAGTAATTATGAAATAGTAATACCATCATTAGTAATAAATGAACTTAATAAACTTAAACATAAATCAAAAGGTAAAGATAAATTAGCTGCAAGTATTGCATTAAAGTTAGCTGAATCTGAACCGTTTGTTATAAGACATATTAAGAAAACAGAACATGTTGATAATTTATTACTTAAATATTGTACTCAAGAAGATGTTCTATGTACTAATGACAAAGTTCTTAGAACTAGAGCACGAGAAAAATCAATAACTGTAATTTATCTAAGACAACATAGATACTTAGAAGTTGATGGATATATTAAACGTAACAAAATTCACGAAAACTAGTAAAGTATGGAGGAAACCAGAATGAATCTTTGGAAAGATATAGAATCAGGAGATAATGTACCTGATGAAATAACAGCAGTTATAGAAATCCCAAAGGGATCACGTAATAAATATGAATATGATAAAGAAAGAGAAGCATTGGCTCTAGACAGAGTATTGTTTTCACCATTCCATTATCCAGCAGAATATGGATTCATACCAAAATCATTATGGGATGATGGAGATCCTTTTGATGTAATAGTAATAATGGATCAACCAACTTTCCCTGGATGCATCATTGAAGCAAGACCAATAGGTATTATGCGTATGATTGATCAAGGTGATAGTGACGATAAATTACTTGCAGTTCCATTAGAAGATCCAAGATTTGCAGATATTACGGATATTTCTCAATTACCAGAACACTACTTAAAAGAAATTGAACATTTCTTTTCTCAATATAAAGCATTAGAAAATAAAGTAGTTGAAGTTAAAGGTTGGGAAGACAGTAAAGCAGCAAAAGAAGCAGTTCTTCGTTCTTTAGAATTATACAAAGAAAAATATGAATAGATTTAAGGGGTATAAAAGTGTATGAAATAGTAACTATTGAAGATACAGTTAGAATACCACCAAATAAATTCGATCAGCCACTTGAAAAAACTGCAGCTGAAATACTTAATAAAAAATATGTGGGACAAATTGATAAAAAATTAGGTATATTGATTATTGTTACAGATATACTTGAACATAATCAAGGGCAAGTAGTAATAGGTGACGGGTCAGCATTTTATCTTGTTAAATTCAATGCTTTATTCTTCAAACCAACATTACATGAATTAGTTGATGGAGAAGTAATTGAAATCATCGAATTCGGTGCTTTTGTAAGAATAGGTCCTTTAGATGGTCTAGTGCATGTTTCACAAATCACGGATGATTATATAACGTATGATGTAAAACGTGGAGCATTAATTGCAAAAGAATCTGGTAAAGCTCTTGATGAAACTGATTTCGTACGTGCAAGAATAGTAGCAGTTAGTATGAAAGGAAAAACTACTCAGGATACTAAAATCGGTTTAACTATGAGACAACCAGGACTTGGACGTTTTGAGTGGATTCAAGAAGAAAAAATGAAAAATTTTAAAATCTAAGGTGATTTTCAATGGCTGAAAAAGCATGTCTTAAATGTAATTTAATAACATTTGAAGATCAATGTCCCTTATGTAATTCAAAAACAACTACAAATTGGACAGGATTAATTGTCATATTAGATCCAGATAACTCAAAATTAGCTCAAGAGTTAAATATAGAAGTACCTGGAAGATATGCATTGAAAGTAAGAGAATAATATAATAAGGAGATTAATTGTGCTAAAAGTACCAAAATCTTTAAGAAAAGAATTAAAAAAACCTTTAGGGGACTTGCACAAATCTATTGATTTAATTGAAAATCCGTTAGCAGAACATTTATCTGAAAATAAATTATTAATTGGTATAGGTGATGTTACAACAAGAAAATTAGTTGAACATGGTTTAACACCACAAATTTGTGTTGTAGATAATTTAATAGAACGTAAACCTGTACAAAATGAATTAAATCATACGGACAACATAAAATATGTTGATAATCCGGCAGGTGTAATAACTGAAGAACTCACTAATCTATTATATGAATCAATAGATACAGCTACAATGGATAATCCCGTAATTATTGTGGTTGATGGTGAAGAAGATTTAGCAGTATTACCTTGTATAATTAAAGCACCAAAAGATACTTTAATATTATATGGACAACCAAAAGAAGGTATTGTCTTGGTGAACGTTGATCAAGCTTACGATAAAGCTCAAGAATATATTAATAAATTAATTAAGGAATAACGATAATATGGAAATCAAAATCATTGAAGAAAAAGAAAACCCATTATTAAATAGGACTGAAATTAGATTTGAATGTGACTATGAAGGTGAAGGAACACCAAAAATACTCGATGTAAAACACAAACTTGTTGCAATAGTAAATGCTTCTAAAGAA
The DNA here is from genome assembly GCA_015062815.1 of Methanosphaera stadtmanae. GTDB lineage: Archaea > Methanobacteriota > Methanobacteria > Methanobacteriales > Methanobacteriaceae > Methanosphaera > Methanosphaera stadtmanae_B. Next base: position 17,393 of record SUTP01000018.1, read on the forward strand.
CTCCTCGTGGTGGACAGCATGAAGCCGGGTTATGGAGTTACAAAAGCATACGGTTTAGCAAAAGTTTACGATTCTATTGAAAAATTAAACATTATAGAAACCGACTCTGTAATAGCAAAAAATGCAGAACCTGAAGAAGAAGTACCTGAAGAAACTGAAGAAACTGAAGAAGCTGAAGAAGCTGAAGAAGCACCTGAAGCTGAAGCAGAAGAATAAACACAACGATAGGAGCTATGTATATGTCAAAAAAATATGAATTATATGAAGTTAAAGATGATAAAATTGTCAGAAAAAATCCGGAATGTGTAAGATGTTCACATGGTGTATTTATGGCAGACCACGGTGACAGATATGCATGTGGTCGTTGTGGATATACTCAATGGAAAAACGAATAAATTCTAAAATATTTTGAAACACGAACTAAAAATACGTTTTCTTATTTCACCACCCTATTTTTATATTTTACATTTTTTTTTACATATGTTAATCTAATGTTGTATTTAATGTTGTATTTCAATTTCTATGTTGTATTTTGAAAATTTAATCAAGAAATATAAATTAATAATGTTCTACAAATATAACAAATAATACTAAATTTAATGTGAGGTTATTATTATGGATCTTAGAGCTGGACGTTTTGATGGACAAATGACAGATGATGCTGCTAAATTTTCAACATCTATTAATGATGATAAAAGATTATTTTATGCAGATATTAAATGTAATAGGGCACATACAACAATGTTAATGGAAGAAGGTATCATACCTGAAGATTCTGCTAAAAAAATATTAAATGCATTAGAACAATTAGAAAAAGAAGGTATAAATGCATTGGATTTGAGTTCTAAATTTGAAGATATTCACATGTCATTAGAAGATTATGTAACAAATCTTATTGGTCCTGAAGCAGGATTTATGCACACAGCTAAAAGTCGAAATGATCAAGTATGTACTGATATAAGAATTACTTTAAAAGATGAAATACAAGATACTATACTTAAAATTAAATCATTTATAGCAACAATTGTTGAAATGGCTAAGGAAAATACTCATACTCTATTTATTGCTTATACTCATCTTCAACATGCTCAACCTACTACATTTGCTCATCATTTAATGGCTTATGCAAATGAATTACGTCGTGACTGTGAAAGATTGATGGATACTTATAAACGTGTTGATATTAATCCTTTAGGTTCAGCTGCATTAACAACAACGGGTTTTCCTATTAATAGGGATAGAACAACAGAATTATTAGGTTTTTCTAAAACAATGGATAATTCTATTGATGGGGTTAGTAGTAGAGATTTTGCTGCTGAAGCTGTTTTTGATTATGCTATGCTTTCTACTACTTTAGGTAAAATTGCTGATGAAATTGTTATTTGGAGTAGTTATGAGTTTGGGATGATTGAATGTTCTAATCAATATTCTTCAACATCATCTATTATGCCTCAAAAGAAAAATCCTGATATAGCAGAATTGTCTCGTGGTAAAAGTACTATTGCTTATGGTGAGTTAATGACTATTTTAGCTATGATTAAAGGAATTCCACATAGTTATAATCGTGATTTACAAGAAGTTACTCCACATTTATGGAATGCTATTGATAATACTAATGAAATATTGGGTATTGTTCATGGAATGTTGAGTACTATTACCATTAATAAAGATAGAACTGAAGAGTTAGCAGGTGCTAATTTTGCTACTGCAACAGAACTTGCAGATGTAATGGTAAGAAATAAGAAGTTACCTTTCAGAACAGCTCATAAAATTGTTGGAAGAATTGTTTCTGATGCGGTTGCAGAAGGTATTAATACTAATAATATTGATAATGATTATGTTAATAAAGTTTCTATGGAAGTAATGGGTGAACCTATTGATTTAGGTGAAGAATTAGTACGTCAAGCTTTAGATCCTCTTAAAAATGTTAAAAGTAGAACAGTCAAGGGTGGTTGTGCACCAATTGCTGTTGAAGAATCTATTAAAATAATGGAAGAATTTCTTAATAATGAGTAAATAATATACTTTCATTACTTTTAAATACTTTTTTTTAAATAGTATTAGTCATGACAGAAAAAGACATGACTAATCAAATAATATATATTATGGCAGTTATTTTGGGAATTCTTATACTTGTTTATCCTAATTTAGTGTCTTATATTGTTGGATTATTTTTAATTATTTATGGTGTTCTTCAAATTGTTAAATAGTTTTTATTAAACTAAGAGCTTCTCCAGGTTCTAATATTCCTGCCCTGGTTTCTCTTAGTACTCTTTGAATAGAGAATGATCTGTATTGAGGATATTTTTTATGAACTTGAACTATCAGAGGGCATCCATATCCTTTAATTTTTTTTACTGAATATTTACTTACAATATCTTTTAATTCGTTTTTTTCCATTCTAAATAGGGCGGGTAAATTTATACGTATATTTCCATCTTTTTTTGTTATAGATTGACTGCCTGTAGACAATAAATCACCAAATATCATCATGTTTATATTTTCATTTTTGCATTTTTCTGTGATAACTTTATCAATATGTCCTGAACATCTTCCACAAGGATGTATTTTACCATTCAAAGCATTTTCTATAATATTTTCCATATTTGTTTTCAAATACTCATGTTCAACATTAATTTGTTCAGTTAAATTTTTTATATTATATTTAAATTGATTAGGTAGGATTATTGTGCCGGGATCTACGGTCATAGGTTTTATATTAAAACCCAATGCTTTAGCAAGTAATGTTGAAAAGCTACTATCAACACCACCTGATAGTGCTATAATACATGTGCTTTCAGTATAGGGTTCACGTTTAATATTTTCCTCGATGTATTGGGATATTATTGATTTGTTATGTGGTGATTCACATTTTTTGATTAATAGTTCGTACAAATTTTGGAATGGTTTAATGTACTCTGTGGGTATTTGTTTGTCTTCAATAATCTTTTTTGTATGTTTAACTGATAATTCTAATTGGTATTTTTTTAGCACTATATCTGTATAAGAGATAACATGTATGGACGTTACTTTTATTTTTTCTTTTAGCTTTCCTACAACCCATCCTCCTTTTCCTATAATGATTGATTTTTCAGGTCGGTCTGGTGTTATAATAGTTAATTCATCATTATCCATATACATTTCTTTAATTTCTGGTTTTACTTCATCATGACCAATTTCTTTTCGTATCTGCATAATTTCTTTTATTATTTCTTCTTTTGTGAACATATTTTATTCTCTTTGATAAATTGCTAAGTGGTTATCAGTCTGATTATTATCATAAATTTTTTCATAACCTTCTATGCTTGTTAGGTTACTACTGGAATCTATATAATATTTTGCTTCAATTGAATTTAATTTATTTTCTAAAGTATCATTATTTTCTTTTAATACTCGTGGTATTGTAGTATACACATATTTTTTCAAATACCAACTGAAAGTAACACCTCTATCTGAAGAGATATTATTATTTGAATAATTTGGGTCGTAATTTTTTATCCATATACTAGCTTTTTCTTCTTCATAGGCATGATGGTTTGGGTGTGCCATGGAATGAATATATGAAATGTTTATTGGTATTAGTATGATTAAAAAGATTATTAATATTATTAATGGTATTTTTTTATTTTTCAGATGGATTTTTGTAATGGTATCTGTTAAACCTTTTATCATGAAATATACTATTGGTATAAGTATGGGTAGAATATACCTATCTACTTTTACAGGATGATATGAATGTAATATAATATAAATTCCCATCAAAATAATCATAAGTAAATCTATCTGATTAATTTTATCTTCATATAAATCATAAAATAAAAGAACTATTATTAAAAACATTACTTCTGTAATGATGTAAGATATATGTAGATAACTAATTATTGAAATTAATGACAATACAATTACTATTCCAATTTTAACCTTTTTGGGAATTTCAATATTTAACAGATTCTGTGGTCTATTCTGATTTTCTTCACAGACATAAATTTCATCATTAAACTCATCTTTTTTATTAAAAAATACATTACTTATAAATAAAATACCCACTGCTGAGAATAATAAGATAACATAAGAAAATATTGTGGGAACATTGTAACTATTTGAGAGATTATTTTCATAAAATGTGCTAATACTTAAACTAGTTAAATATTGAGGTAATAATTCTATATAATATAAAGGATTCAAGTCATATCCTACATTAACTTTAGATACAGAAGTACTGCTGGATACTTCAACTATTTGACTTAAAAAAGGAATATTTCCTTGAAAACTGAGATATATTCCAGTTATAATTAAAATGGTTATAACAAATAAAGTCATTAGTTTTATTATATTTTTTTTAGTCAATTGTTCTAAAACAATTTTCTTATTCATAATTAAAAAAGATAATATCACAAGTAATATAAATCCAGCACTATATCTAGTTAAAAATGCTAATACGAAACATAAAAATGCTAAATAATAATATTTAAACTCTTTTCTTACTCCTAATATAGTCAAATATAATGCTAACATACTGAAAGTTAATGAGGGAATGTCTGTTGAACCACTAACAGACCAAGATACAACTAAGGATAACATTGAAAAGAATAAAGAACCAATAAATGATACCGTAGGAGTAAATCTCATATTGAATAATAAGTAAATCACAGCTATTAATAATATAAAAAATATTCCTGAAACAATAAATAAAGATGTTTCTGAAATAAACCCTAACCTAAATGGTATTGCAACAATTAAAGATAATACTGGAGGTACACTCAATTGACTTCCAATATTAATATTACTAAACAACATTGCATTATTTAAATAAACAAATATATCCCAATAATTAATACCAATAATTTTTTGAATATTAACAAGAATACCTGCATATAAAGTCATCAACACAATTAAAATAACTAATAATGTGCTCTTCATCTTTTCATGGATATATTTCATATCATTCACCTATAAAAAATATTTCTTTATTGTTTCATTGTAATCTGTTGAATTTAAACGATATTTTTCTTCATTATGTGTAAGTAAATATGTGTTTTCATATATTGTAACATCACCTATCGTTTTAATTTTAGTTAATCCCGGATAATCATTTTTTATAGGTGTATTTGTATCTATATAAAACTCTCCAGGTACTCTGCTTGTATTATATGCTAGTACATGAGCCGATAAATTCCTAACGCCTTCAGGAGTTTGATTAACTAAAACTGCTCTAGAACAAAAAATGTTCAAGTACCAGTTAACAGCAGGCCAATTATCTGAATAGATAACAGAATAATGTCTGCATTCAGGATAATAATTTACAAACCACTCACATGATTCTTCAATATCCTTGTAATGATTTTCTGTAGGAATTGTACTGGCAAATACTAAACTAGTACCTACAAAGAATATTACAATTAATAATGTTATCACCGTATTTAGCCTAATTCTATTTAGTTTCAACTCTTTATTATTTATATACCTGTAAATGTAATTTATCGTATTTGTGATAAAGTAAGCCATAAATGGTAAAACTGTAATGAAATACCTATCATTTTTTGTTGAAAGAATCGATTGGAAAACCAGATATACAAGGAATAATGAAATCATTAATAAATCATAATCTAAATGTTCAATATTGTACTTTTTAAACATCAAAGATATAATTCCAAGTATACCTAATATTAATACTGTTGTTATAATGTAAGATACTTGTCCAACTGTAACTATACATGAAATCATTAATATTATCATTATTAGAATTAACAAAAGATTTTTTCTGGTTTTAAATGTGATTTCATCCTTGTTTTTTACATTTTGATAAATATTATATATAATCAAGAACATTCCAATAATCATCAAAATTATCAGTACATATGAAATTATTGAAGGAACATTGTTTTTAAGATTAACCAGATTGTCAAAAGTTGCACCTGTTGGCACAGTACTTGATAAATAATCAGGTATATGTGTGATGTAATACCATGGATCTGGAAGATATCCTGCATCAATTACTTTTGTATTTGACACAGTTCCACTGAACTGATTTAAAAATGGAACTGGTGTACCTAAGATTCTATAAAAATGATATAAACTTGGTGAAACACATATAATCCCAATAATTCCACCAGTTATAAAGTGTCTAATTTCTTTTAAGTTTATTCTTTTTATAATTAAATAAAATATTATTGAAAAAATCATTATTCCTGCAGTATATCTTGTTAAAAATGCAAATGCAGCAACAGGCAATGCTAAATAATATATTTTATTATTGAAATTATGTGCTGCTAATATAAGATAAATACTGAGAATAGTTAATGATACGCCGGGGATATCATTTCCACCTATTGCTACCCATGAATATAATAAAGTAAATGTGGAATAAATTACACTACCAACTAAACTAGTATTATAATCAAATTTAAATCTTAATAATAAATAGAAACTAATTGATCCTAAAATATATGCAAAAACATCTAAATAAAATATAGCTTCTTGGAAGTACGTACCATTAAGTCTAAAAATTAAAGATAATACATATGGAACTACTGGTGCAATACTTGGAACATCACCCCAGCCCATTTGAGCAAAACTTCTACCATTTTCTAAATAAAGGTAAGTATCCCAGTTACCAATACCTACATTGATTTGTGTAATTAGTTTAGGTATACTAATTACAAGTAAAATTATTAATAAGAACAGAATATATTTTAATTCTGTTTTATTTTCAATGAAGAAATTTTTTATATTATTAATCATTTTAATCTCTTAGTTTGATATTTTAATACTAATTATGTTTTTCATTTCAATTATATTTATTTAAGTGATAATTTATTGATAATAATTAATAATAATTAATAGTATGAATAAAACTTGGCATAAGCTATTTTTATAAAGAAAAAGAGTATATTATCATTATGACATCTATTAATTATTCATTTCAAGTATACTTTAATTGAAAAATAAATACTTTTTTATAAGGTTATAATTATAGAATATTTATTCTATGGTTTTATTTGATAATTTAAATTCAAAAATTAGTTTATCTTTTTGGGCTATTAAAAAAATAATAAAATGTTAATGGGGTTGAAAATATTTTTTTCTAATGGTTTTATCCATTATGTTAGTTGTTTCTTTTATTAAAGAACAACAAAATATTTAAAAAGAATTTAGCCTCTTAATTTTAATGCTAACTCAATATCTGATGCTTTAACTGTTTTTCTTCCTGCGTGTCTTGCTATAGCTACAGCTTCGGAAGATATGTCTTCGCCAATCTCTGTAAGACGTTTGGAGAGTTCTACTTTAGCATCTTTTGTTGCTCTAGAAGCACCTGCTTTAGATATAATTCTACCTATAGGTGCAATTGGTAAAGTTTCCATTTTATCACTCCTATACAATTTAATATATTTTTATAGTATTTATATGTATTGTTTTTTATTAAAAAAAAATAATAGTTCATAATATTATGTAGAACTTCTAATTAATTTTTTGATAGTATTAAAACTCTTTAATATCATTGTATAATAAAATATACGTTTAATTAGCTATTTTTTGAAAAAAGCTATTTAAATAGTAATACATTTCAATCTAAATGATAATATTTGAGCATAACTCTAATTATACTTATTTAACTTTTTATATGGTGTTTAAACTAATTATTTATAAATATTTTAACAATTTATAATAAAATTTTTATTAAATTAAATAATTTATAATATAATAACTTATTTTATGAATTTTTTATTATAATTTGATTTTTTATTTCTATATAGTATAAAATACTTGTTCTATTATTTAATAGAAATTGTTACACAAATATATTAATAAAGCAAGTATAACAAAAGACGCATTTATTAATTTCATATATTTTATTGAAAACAATATTCAAAAGATTTTTTCTTCAACGTATTTTGATAAATTAGATTAATATATTTTAAAAAATATAAATAGCTATAATCATTAAATCATTATAAAATAAACTTTTTTTCATTATTTTATTAACCATGATTTTTTTTTAAATTTGTAGGGAGTGTATCTTTGAATAGGATAGCAATATTAGAAAAAGATAAATGTCAACCAAAAAAATGTAATTATGCATGTATTAATTATTGTCCTGGTGTAAGAATGGATGAAGATACCATTATAATAAGTGAGGATGATAATAAACCTGTAATTTCTGAAGAATTATGTTCTGGGTGTGGAATTTGTGTAAATAGGTGTGTGTTTGATGCAATAAATATCATTAATCTACCTGAAATACTCACTGAAGAACCAATACATAGATATGATGTTAATAGTTTTGAATTGTTTGGTATGCCTACAATAGAAGAAGGATCTGTTGTTGGTTTATTAGGACCAAATGGTATAGGAAAATCAACAATCCTCAATATATTATCTGGACAAATAATACCTAATTTTGGTGATTATACTCAAGAAGGATCTTGGGATACAGTAATTGATTATTTTAAAGGTTCAAAACTACAAAGTTATTTTAAACAATTAAGTAATCAGGAAATAAGATTTGCTTATAAACCACAAATGGTTGATTTATTACCTAAAGTAGTTAAAGGTGAAGTTCAGGATTTACTTAAAAGTGTTGATGAAAGAAATAAGATGGATGAAATAATAGAAACATTAGAACTTGAAACAACACTTAATAGAAAATTAGATAAGTTATCTGGTGGTGAATTACAAAGAATCGCTATTGCAGCAGCTGTATTAAGGGATGCTGACTTTTATTACATTGATGAACCTACCTCTTGGCTTGATGTAAAACAAAGATTAAATACTGTTAAAGCAATCAGACAATTAGCAGAAGAAAATAGGACAGTATTACTTATTGAACATGACTTAGCTACTCTTGATGCTATGAGTGATTATGTACATGTAATGTATGGAGAAGAAGGAGGATATGGTGTTGTTTCAAAATTAAGAGGAGTGCGTGTTGGAATAAATGCATATATTAATGGATTTTTAAATGAAGAAAATATTAGAATCCGCAAACAACCAATAGAATTTGAAATCAGACCTCCAAGTGATTTAATTGATTCAGAAGTAATTACCAAATACACAAACTTCAATAAAAAATATGATAATTTTGAATTAGAAGTAGATGAAGGGGAAATCTATCAAAGCCAGGTTATCACAGCATTTGGACCAAATGGTATTGGTAAAACAACTTATGCTAAAATGTTGGCAGGTGTAACAAAACCAGATAATGGTGAAGTTGAAGAAGAAATTAAAATATCCTATAAACCTCAGTACATCCAATCAGATTATGATGGTTCTGTACAGGACTTTTTATATATGCATGCTGAAGGATATGGAACTAATGTATTTAACACAGATATTTCAAAACCATTTGATCTTGAAAAAATATTAGATAAACAGGTTAGTAAACTATCTGGAGGAGAATTACAAAGATTAGCAACAGCAGTGTCATTATCACAAGATGCTGATGTTTACGTTCTTGATGAACCAACTGCATTTTTGGATGTGGAACAAAGATTAAAAATAGCTAAAGCAATTAAACATATCATAGCTAGGGATGATACTTCTGCAATTATAATTGACCACGATATTGTATTTATTGATTACATATCTGATAGAGCAATGGTATTCTATGGAAATTCTGGAGAAAAAGGTCATGCAACAGCACCAATTAACTTAAGAGATGCTATGAATAAATTTTTATCAGATGTGGAAATATCATTTAGACGTGATAAAGAAACCAACAGACCTCGTGTAAATAAAAAAGATAGTTATCTGGATAGAGAACAAAAAGAAAAAGGTGAATATTACTACTTAGAAGATTAGGTGATAAAAATGCATGTAATGATAATACCAACAATGGGTTGTCCTGCTAATTGTAGTTATTGTTGGAGTTCTGAAACAACTTCATTAGTAATGGATACAAAAACTATGGATCAAATTGTTGAATGGTTAAAAGATTTTAAAAAAGAACCAGTTACATTTACATTTCATGGTGGTGAACCATTACTTGCAGGATATGATTTTTATAATCATGCACTTAAAGAAATTTCCACACAATTGGATTTTTTATATCCAGCATATGCTATTCAAACAAATCTATGGAAAATGGATGATGATTTAGCTCAACTATTTAAACAATATGACATACCTATTGGCAGTAGTTTGGATGGTCCAAAAGAATTAAATGACTTACAAAGAGGTGTAGGTTATCATGAAAATACACTTAAAGGTTATGAAATTGCTAAAAAACATGGTTTAAGAGTAAGTTTCATAAGTACTTTCACAAAACATTCATTTGAAATAAAAGAAGAAATATTCAATTATTTCCTTGAAAATAGATTTAATATGAAAATTCATCCTGCACTCCCTTCAATTAAAAGTCATAAAAGTGATGATTTTGCATTAGATCCAAAGGATTATGGTGAATTACTTCTTTATTTATTAGACCAATATCTTGATTTAGCTGATAAAATAGAAATAAAGAATTTAGATCATCTATGTAAAGGAGTATTCATGAAACGAGGTTGTGTATGTACTTATGTGGATTGCATGGGAAGTACATTTGCTGTTGGTCCTGATGGCTCAATATATCCATGTTACCGGTTTGTTGACATGCCTGATTATGTGATAGGTCATGTAAAAGACAAACCAACATATGATGAATTAATGGATTCAAAAGCTGAAAAAATTTTATTAGAATACAAAGACTTTGTGGATGAAGACTGTAAAGACTGTAAACATATAAATTACTGTCGTGGTGGATGTCCATATAATGCACTTGTTGCAAATAATCATGAGCTTGGTTGTGTAGATCCTGACTGTGAATCATATAAAATGATTTTTGATGAAATTGATAGAAGAATGAATGATGATTTGAGTTTATCTTTTGGTTTTGATATGAATCCTGCAAACAACAAGGACGTTAATAAAAAATTCACTGTTATGGATGTGGCTCTAAAATAGAATCAATATTGATTCTATTTAATTACTTTTTCTTTAATTATTTTGATATTTTAATATTATACATCAAATATAATTTACCTTATAATCATTTATTTCATTGATTAATAAAATATGATTAAATAT
>SUTP01000019.1:0-13704 GCA_015062815.1 Methanosphaera stadtmanae
CTTATTTTATCTGTTGCTGGTGTTCCGCTTGCAAAGATATGTGGTAAATATGGTTTGAAACGTTCATTTAAATTAGGTCTTATAATATTTTCTATTGGTGCATTAATATCTACCTTATCATTTGATATAGTTGGCATGTTACTTGGCAGAGCTATTCAGGCGATAGGGGCTACTATGGTATTTGTCACTAATGTTTCTATGATAACTGCAGAAATTCCTGCTTCTAATCGTGGAAAAGCTTTGGGTATAAATGTAACTGGTGTTTATGTGGGAATTACTATTTCACCTACTATAAGTGGTATTCTTTCACATAATTTATCCTGGAGATTTGTTTTCCTGATTACAATATTTATGGCATTGTTTAGTTATTATCTACTTAATAAGATTGATAAGGAATGGATTATGGAAAATGATAATCTGGATAAGATAGGTTCAATCATGTATGTGGTAGGGGTTGGATTACTGTTATATGGATTTACAATATTAAACACGAGTATTGGTATTGTACTGACTATTATAGGTTTAGTACTTCTGATATTATTTGCAAAGTATGAATTAAAACAAGCCAATCCTGTATATGAGATGAGATTATTTAAAAATATTAATTATACAACAGCTAATCTTGTATCATTGATTGCTTATTTAACAACTTATGTTGTAAGTTATGTTTTAAATTATCATTTCCAGTATATACTTGGACTTGATGCACAAACATCAGGACTAATACTAATATCTACGCCAATAATGATGTTACTAATTGCAGCACAGGCAGGTAAACTATCAGATAAAATTAATCCTGGAATACTACAACTCTTAGGTGTAAGCATTATCACAATAGCACTGGCTATACTAACTCAAATAAATTATACTACACCTATATATGTAATAGTAATAGCAATGATTTTACAGGGAATAGGTCATGGATTCTTTTCATCACCTAACAATAACATTATATTAAGTTCGGTGGATAATAAAAAAGATATTCCAACAGCATCAGCATCTGTTGCAACAGTAAGAAATCTGGGTCAATCATTTAGTTTAGGTGTATTGACTGTAACATTTGCATTTATCATGGGCAATGTGCCAATACAACCATCAAATTATGATTTGTTAATACTAAGTAATCAAACTACATTAACCATTATAACATTATTGGGTGTTATAGCTGTAATTCTAGCAATTATAGGGCTAAGAGGTTCTGTTAAAAACAAAACATCTTAATCCACAATTTTTTTTATTCAATTATTTTATTAAAAACAGATAAAACATATTCTCCAATCACAGAATCTTCATTATCACGTCCACCACCAATACCAATACCACCAATACATTTATCATTAACAACCAATGGAAAACCACCGGAAACAAGTGTTATCTTAGAATCTTTATTCTGAATACCCATCAATGGTCCACCATCACATGTTAATCTGGCAAGTTGTTCTGTTGGCATAAACATTATAGCAGATGTATAAGCTTTATCTGGAACTAATAATGTACTAAATGTTGGAGCTTCACCATATCTCCTAAAAAGCAACAAAAACCCCTTTTCATCACATATAGCAAAACTAATATCAAGATCCATTTCAATGGATTTTTCTCGAGCTGCTTCACATAATTCTTCACATAAATTATCATCTAAAATAGTTCTCATTTTTATCATCCCATGATTTTCAATACTAATAATATGTGATAATGATAGATATATACTATCGCCAAAAAAAGTAAAAAAAAGTATTTTTTCTAAAATTGTGGTTCATAATTAAAAAATTTAATTGCACATTTGATTGATAACGGTCTTATTGCAAAATTAACAAGTAAATATGCAACTAACCATCTTAATGGCCAGCCATAAATTAATCCTTCAAGAGGCATTGCACCCAATAAATAAGCTAATATAAAAGGCATGATAAATGACATGAAAAAGCTTATAAAGAATGCAACAGGATTAAACAACCTATATTTTGGTGGCATTGTGAAAATTTTGAACGCAAATTTTAAACTAATTGGTATTACCACTAGATTCACTATGAAATATGCTGCAGGCCAACGGATTACTTCTTGAATAAGACAAGTATATAAATCCATATAACCTCCTAAAACAGCAAAAATAAGTGGCATTAACAAAGACATGAAAAAACTGATGAAAAATCCAACAGGATTCCAAATTTTATCTCTTATCATTATTTATCCTAAACTAATTGTTTCCATAATAACTTAATATAATCATCATATAAATAAGTATTGATTTTAAAAAATAGTAAAATGATGGGAGGTATCATTTTATGTAATTATAAATGCAGTAAAGGCTAATAAATCTGTTAGTAGATGTGTAATATAACAAACTAGAATATTTTTAGTTTTAATATAGCCTATATATTCAAATATGCTTCCAAATCCCTGAAGTAAGAGTACTGAGAATATAGTATTTTCAGGAGTATAATGTAATAGTCCAAAGAAGATTATTATCAGTAAAGTTGCCATAATAACAGATAATTTACGGTTATTAGTAAATTTATAGATAACTGTTAATGCTAATGAAAATGGAATAAATTTCAATAACTCTTCTATCATTAGAAATGGAAATAATGATAATGTAGTATCTAATGTAACAGTTATACCTAAAGGATTTGTAGCAGTACTTGAAAGACTAAGGAAATCTAATAGGGAACTCATAATTATTGCATAGATAATATAACAAACAAACAATTCAATTGCCAATAAAACATCTTTTCTACCAGGTTTTTGAAATATTTTTTCATAATCCCAGTCTAATGTATAAAATAATCCTAATAATATAATTACTAATCCAATTATTGCCCCTAATGTTTGAGAACTAAATAATCCTGAAATAATCAGACCAACAAAAAGTACTATAAACAGTAATAACCATTTTGATTTGGATATCCGGGGATTATTATTATAAAATGGAAAATCCAAATCCTTATTTTCAAAATTAAAATAATCAACCAATATATCACCTTTATTAAATAATATTTGCTCAATAGTAATAATAATATTTTATTTTACTTATTGATAATAGTTTTGCCAAGATATTAGTCTAAACAATTTATATAATAGTTTAAATCATATTTAATATTATAAATTAATTATATTTAATATAAACAGAGGTAAAAATGAGTAAAACTAGAATTCAGTGGATAGACCTGGTACGTGCAATTGCAATTTTAACAGTTTTATATATTCATGCTACCGATGGAATATATATAATTTCTTCTGATGCAATAATGAATTACACATTATTTTCAAGAATTTTTAATTTTGCATCACTATTCATTGGACGTATAGGTGTTCCATTCTTTTTAATGATTACTGGTTATTTGTTATTGGATAGAACATACAATGATGAACGAGTTCGTACATTTTGGAAAACAGGTTGTAAAGATTTAATCATAATTACAATACTTTGGTCTGTAATATATGCAATATCTATAAATTTAATCACAAAAGGAAGTTCTCAAGTTATTCCTACAGAGGCAGGTAATTTATTCTTCTCACATATGTGGTATATGCCAATGATAATTGGTATGTATTTATCAATGCCATTTGTAGCAAGTGCATTAAAAAACTATGATAAGGATACAATATTTAGTGCAACAATCCTATTTTCACTATTAGCATTTTTACTACCTTTCATAACCATTTTATTAGATATAGAAGGTATAAAAAATGTAGCAATTCAATATAGTTTAGGATTTAGTGGAGGAATATATGGAATATATATTATTCTAGGATATTTAGTAAAAAAAGGTAAATTCAAGAATATCCCATCATATCAATTGGGATTATTGGCATTAATATCATTTATAATCTGTATTATATTCCAATATTATACATATATCAGAGGATATAATTTCTTCTTATGGTATGAATTCCCATTCGTACTACTTGGATCATTTGCATTATTTGAATTATGTTCTAGAAAAAAAGAAGTTAGATTTTATAAATGGGTTACAGTATTATCAAAATATTCATTCGCAGTATTTTTAATACATAACTTATACAGATTACCTTTACTACCATTAATAGTACAGTTACCATTTACAGAACCAGTAAAAGCAATAATTCTTTGGATTCTATTAATAATATTAAGTTACATTACAGCAATAATTGTTTATAGAATTCCAAGATTTGGTAAATACATTTTATATATGAAATAACTTATTTCATTTCTTTTTTTATTATTTTTAAAGTACTTATAGCCTCTGGAATAGGAAATAAAGGATAAATATGAAATAATTCTGTTCCAACAATAAAAGTTACATCAACACCATCTCTTTCTAGATTATCAACATAATTCTTAATATCCTTAAAAAATATTTCATTTTCACCAGCAAAGATTAATGTTTTAGAAAGATTATGATTATCACCATAAATAGGACTTACCCTATAATCTTTTGTACTCAAATCACCAGCCCAAGATTTACCAATTTCTCTTAAACCAATTTCACCCAAAATAGGATCATTATCATTATCATAAGGTGAATTACTCATAGAAATATCAACCCATGGAGAAAAAGTAATACTATTACGTGGTTGAGGTAAGTGCATCTGATTCAAGTACTGACAAAAAGATAATACAAAACCTCCACCAGCAGAGTCACCCATTAAAGTAATGTTATATTCTTCATTAATTAATTTTTCATATAAATTAGTAATAAATTCAAAAGTTTCACTAAATTTATGCAAAGGAGCTAAAGGATAAACCGGTAGAAGTACATACGAATCAACTAATACTGACAACAATTTACAAAATAATAAATGCTGCATATTAATTTCATTAACATAAGCACCACCATGCATATACACAATCACATTTTTACTATTTTCATCACCAAATCTGAAAATCTGCCTTCCATCAAAATCAAAAGATTTAAAAAAACTATTAATAGGTTGGTTAATATTATTATTAGATTTTTCATCTAAAAATTCAATAACCTTATCCCTAGAATCCATATACAGAGGTTTATTTAACATTAAAACTCTTTCAACAATCTTAGCTATAAATGATGGCTTATCTGACATTTAAATTACTCCAAAAATATATTCTTATCATGAAAATTTTATTTTTAAATATTTATCATATACCAATAGAGTATATTTGGCGAATAATCCGTATTTATTATTTCTTATATTTTCCATTATATTTTGTCTTATTATAAATCATTGTTTATAGTTTAATATAATTTATTATATGAATAGTGTTCCTATTAATTAGTCTCAATAAAAATTAAATAGTAAAACGCTCTTACTTATAAATATAGTTATATTCGAAAAAAAAACAATACAATCAATAGTCTATTTTACCATCAGTTTATAAATTTATATAACTGATTGTTTAGAAAAATAAAGATTTTATAACGGTGATTTTAGTGAGTCAGTACAAAGTTAGTGTAATTTTTCCAATATATAATGGAGAAAAATATATAAGCAATTTAATTAATTCAATGAAAAAACAGACAATTAACTTTGAGAATTTAGAAATTATTTTTATAGATAATAAATCTACAGATAATTCTTTAAATTTATTAAAGAGTTTAGACAACAAATATTCAAATGTTAAACTTGTTGTATTAGATAAACACTATCCAACTCCGGGTAAATCACGAAATATGGGAATTATAACATCAACAGCTGATTATATTATGATGTGTGATGAAGATGATTTATTTACAGAAGATTATGTTGAAAGAATGTTTAATGCTATTTCAAGTAATAAATTAGATTTAGTAAGTAGTCGATATACTGTTGTCACTGATAAAAAATCTTTAAATAATTCATTTTTAGATAATGAAAATTCGGATATACTAATAAATTCTATTAGAGAATATCCTGAGATTATTCAAACATTGGCAAATTTAACTGTTTGGAATAAAATATATAATAAAAAATTTATTATTGATAATGATATTAAATTTATTGAAGATCATTGGAATGAAGATTATTTATTTTCATTAGAATGTTATATTAAAGCACAGGGAATAATGTTATTTACTCATTATTCCGGATACTTATATAAGATTCATCCAAATTCACAAACACAGAAAAATATAAGTAAAGAAGAATTAGATGATGATTTATTTGACACATTATCTCAAACTAAAGAATTTTTATTAAAAAATAATTTTGAAGTTTATCCTTATATTTCAGAATTATTAGTTACATATATTAAATTCTTTTTAAGATCAAATTATAATAAAAATGATTTTAATTATATTTATAATAAATTTAAACCATGGTTGAAAGGATATTCTATTAAAACTAGACTAATTAACTTATCTTTACTATTTAATATTATAATTAATATAACTATAAAGATTTTTTCAATAAATAAAATATTTGTGAGTATTGCAAGTAAACTCTACAAGATGATTACTTAAATAATAATGTTGGGTTGAAGATTTTAAAATAAAAGTTTACTAAAGCTCCTAATTGGAGTTTTAGTTTAATCTTTGAAAATATATCTTTTCAATATATTAAATATGTTATTATAGCATATATCTTGCATCAATTATTGGTTTTTTAGTTTTTTCTTTTAATGTTTTAAATTTATCCCATGCTGTTAATATTACTAATTCATCACATTCTTCTATTAATTCTTCATATTCCATATATTTAATAGGATAATTATAATATTTTTTAAATTCATCAATTGCTAATGGATCATAAGCTATTATGTTTTCAAAACCTTCTTCTAAAAGTTTGGATATTATTTTTGATGCCGGTGTATCCCGTACATCATCTGATCCAGGTTTAAATGATAAACCTAAAATTCCTATTTTATCTGTTTTTTGAATGTTAGCACTAATATTTTTTACTATGTGTTTATACCGGTCATCATTTATTTTAATTGTGTTTTCAAGAATTTTTGGAGTATATCCTCTATTTTTTGACAAGGCATATATTGCATTAGTATCTTTAGGTAAACAGTATCCACCATAACCACAACCAGGATATATGTAACTTGCTATTCCTGAACCTGTTAATCTTTTATCTAAATGAAGTATTCTAAATGCATTTGCAACATCTATATCCCCTAGATTATCCGCAATCTGAGACATTTCATTAGAATAACTTATTAATGTAGCAAGCAAGGTATTAGATAAATATTTAATAAATTCACCGGTATTTAATGATACTGTGAATATTGGACAATCAAATTTTTGATACAATTCTTTTAGTATATGTGTTGATTTTTCATCAGATACTCCTAATACTATTCTATCAGAATTAATAAAATCATCCCAACAATGCCCTTCTCTTAAAAATTCAGGATTATTAGCTATGCCTATGTCTTTTCCAACAATAAATCCTTCTTTTTCTACAAATGGTACTATTTTTTCACTTGTTGTTGTTGGTGGAATTGTAGATTTTGTTACTAATACTCTAAATTTATTGTCTTTAATTTCATTTAATGTTGATTTTATTGCTTCAAATAAATATGTTAAATCTGCTTCACCATTTTCTCCATAGGGTGTTCCTACACAGTAATATATGCAGTCACTTTCTGTTATAGCCTTATTTAAATCATCCACTATAAAAAAATTCTTATTTAAATTTCTTATTAAACTATCATCAAGTCCAGGTTCATGAAATGGTAATTTACCTTCATTTAGTGTGTTTATTCTTTCTTGACTAACTTCCACACCATATACTTTATTATTTTTATCTGCAAAACCTAAGGCTGTTGTTAAACCTACAAATCCTAATCCAAAGACAGTAATAATCATTAAATCACCTTAATGTATAAATTCTTCTTCTTCAGCATTTTTTAAGAATAATAATGTTCTTTCAATTCCTTCCTCGATTTCTATTGTTGGGTTATAATTTAAAAGTTTCCGTGCTTTATCAATATTTGGACATCTTCTTAATGGATTGTCTGTTAAATAATCTTTATCTTCACTTACATCATAGGTAATTTTTCCTTCATAATTAAATAATTTTTTTCCAACTTTCTGATATAATTGTGCTAATTGAGTCATTGTTAATTCAGGTGATTCTATACCAATATTGAAGTAATCATATTTACCATATAATAATATTTTTAAGTATCCTACTACTGCATCTGCTATGTAACAGAATGTTCTTGTTGGTGCTCCATCAGATAATATTACTATATCTTCATTTAGATAAATTGATTTTTCAAAATCTGCAGATACTCTTTTATCATCTAATCTTAATCCTGGTCCATAGTTATTAAATGGTCTTACTACACTTACTGGGAAATTATATTTCTGAGCATATAGTTTACATATTGTTTCTCCATAACGTTTTGATTCATCATAACATGCTCTTGGTCCTGTACATGATACATTTCCATTATATTCTTCAGTTGTAGGTACATTTTCATCATTTGGATTTCCATAAATTTCGGATGTTGAAAAGAAGAGAAATCCTTTAATATTTTTATCAAGATAGAAGTCAAGTAATGTTCTAAGTCCTTCTACATTTGCATCTATTGTTTCTATAGGATATTTCCTATAAAATATAGGAGATGCTACAGATGCCATATGTATTATAAGATTTGCTTGTTCTGCATTTTCAACTTCTTTTACATTATCAGTAATTATATCAAATTTTTCGACCTGAAATAAATCAGTTTTTTCTAATTTTGACATCCACTCTGGTTTTCCTAACATAAAATTATCTAATGCTATAATTTTCTTTATACCTAATTTTTGAGAATAATCATATAAGAAATTCATCATATAATAGCCTATAAAACCTGCACAACCAGTTACAAGTATTGTAGAATCTTGAAACTTTGCTATTTCATCTTTTGTAAATGATTCATACATATACCTAAAATCTTCATCTTTAATCATTATATCTATCTCCTATTTCTAACCATGGTGCATTATTTTCTTCAAGCATTTTATTAAGTAAAACTTTTTCCCGTAATGTATCCATACATTGCCAAAATCCATCATGTTTATATGCAGATAATAAATTTTTATTAGCTAAGGGTGTTAGAACGTCATCTTCCCAATTACATTGACTATCATTATTTATATGATCAAATACATCAGTATCTGCTACAAAAAATCCGCCATTTACCCACATATTGTCACCTTTGGGTTTTTCATTAAAATTAACTATAGTATTATTTTGATTAATGTTTAATGATCCGAAACGTCCTTGTGGTTGAACAGCAGTCAATGTTACTATTGAATTTTGTTTATTATGAAAATCAATTAGTTTGTTTAAATCAACATCACTTACTCCATCACCATAAGTTAGCATGAATTGATCTTCATCTATAAATTTTTCTATTCTTTTTACTCTATGACCTGTCATTGAATTTAATCCTGTATCTATTAATGTTACTTTCCATGGTTCAGATTTTGAGTTTAAAATTTCCATTTTATTATTTTTTAAGTCTATAGATATATCTGATTGATGTAAAAAATAATTTGCAAAATATTCTTTAATTACATAACCTTTATAACCTAACATTATTATGAAGTCATTAAATCCTTGTTGTGAGTATATGTTCATGATATGCCATAAAATTGGTTTTCCACCAATTTCCACCATAGGTTTTGGGATATGATTTGTTTCCTCACTAAGTCTTGTACCAAAACCACCTGCTAAAATTGCTACTTTCATTTTCTCTTTTCCTCATAAATGTTTTTCTAAATAATAGTATAATATGTAATTATATGGCTAATAAAAAAGAATATTGTTTTTTTATTTATAATAATAAGAATTCAAATATTCCTTTCAATACATTAAACATTTAATTATATAAATTAGAAATAAATAGTTTATTTCTATAAATTACTATAGTATGTGATTTATTTTTTATTTTATAAATAATGATTCATATAATTAAAAGTATTTATAAGTATCATTAGTATTTTCATTGCATTATATAGAGTTATAATAAATTTATTGTGAATGAATCCAATTTTTAATAATAACTCAAATTTGTACTATTTTTAATATACTCATACAATGTATTCAATATTTAATTAAAAATGTTTTCTGAAAAAATTATAGTTTCTAGAAATAAGCTAATTATCTAAAGATTTAATCTTCATAGAATGATTTAATTAAGTAATATTTTTTAATGATTAAAAACAAAGCAAATAATAGTTTAACCTTAATTAATAAACAA
Organism: Methanosphaera stadtmanae; assembly: GCA_015062815.1. Taxonomy (GTDB): domain Archaea; phylum Methanobacteriota; class Methanobacteria; order Methanobacteriales; family Methanobacteriaceae; genus Methanosphaera; species Methanosphaera stadtmanae_B. Next base: position 10,139 of record SUTP01000019.1, read on the forward strand.
ATAGAATTATATTCTAAAATAAATAAATATCTAAAATAATTTCAATGGTGACAACAACAATGAATTGGAACGACAAAAACGTACTTATCACAGGAATCAGTGGATTTGTAGGAGCATACTTAGCAGAAAAACTAATAGAAGAAGGTTCAAATGTATATGGACTTGTAAGAAGACGATCAGATGGTACAATACCAAAAAATATTAAAAATCACAATATACAAAATAAATTTACACAAATAACTGGAGATTTAACTGATTTTTCATCAATTGAACATGCAATAAATGAATCACAGCCGGATTATATATTCCACTTAGCTGCACAATCATTTGTACCACAATCATTCTATAATCCTACTGACACAGAAAACAATAATTCAGCTGGAACAAATAATTTACTAGAAGCAATGAGAATAACAGATACTGATGCAAGAATGGTTTTTGCAGGTTCAAGTGAAGAATATGGTCTAGTATTTTCATCACAAGAACAGTATGAACAAGCAAAAAAACAGTATGGAACTATTTTTCCGGACATAGAAGATGGTAAAATTGATGAATTACCAATAGCTGAGACCAATCCGTTAAGACCAATGAGTCCATATGCAGTATCAAAAGTATATGGAGATTACTTGTGCAGAAATTATTATCATTCTTATGACATAAACACAATTGTTTCCAGAGCATTCAATCATGAAGGGGCTGGTAGAGGAAACATGTTTGTAACAAGTGTGGTAACAAACCAGGTAATGCAACATAAAATGGGATTAGCAGATAAAATTGTAATAGGTAATGTTAATGCATTCAGAGATTGGACACATGTAAATGATATAGTAAATGGTTATATGACCTTAGCTCAAAAAGGAAACGCAGGTGATGTTTATAATCAAGGATCTATGAGAACAAACTCAATCATAAGTTACATTCTTCTTAGTCTAGAACGGACAGGAAAAACAATTGAAAGCATTACCACACTTAATGGAGATAAAAAAATTGATAATCCAACTGAATTAAACAACGATAAATACTATGATGTGTCTTTTGAAAAAACAAAAGTTGACTTTATGCTATTAAATAATGAAATTGAATACACACTACAAGATAAGGGAATAATAGTAAAAACAGATAAAGAAGAAGTAAAAATAGAATTTAATCCAGATAGATTCAGACCTGCAGAAGTACCAATACTCTTTTCAAATACAGAAAAAATACAGAAACTTGGTGTAAAAACTCAACATGTTCTAACTGATATAATAGATGATCAACTAAAATACTATGAAGATATAAACAATCAATAATCAAATGAACAGATGATTCTATTTATTAAATATGTAAAAAAAAGTTTCTGTTCAACAAAGATAAAATAATGTCATTCTATCTTTGTTTACTTTTTTTTGCAATATTTTAAAATCATTACTATTTTTCATTTACAGTATTTTCGAGAATTTTTATGTAGTCATCAGTTATAGTTTCCCAGTCAAAAAGTTCTTCTACTCTTTTTCTTCCATTGTTTCCTATTTGTTCTCTTAATGTTTCATTTTCTAGTAATGTTATTGTTTTTTCTTTTAATTCTTGAAGGTTTCCTGCTTCTATAAGGTATCCATTGTATCCATCTTTCACTACATCTACTGTTCCACCGGATGCATAAGTTATCACGGGTTTGTTACAACAGTTAGCTTCTGCCAGTACCATTCCGAATCCTTCTCTAGTGGATGGTAGAACCAGTATTTCAGATTGTTTTATCTCAGTTATCAGTTCTTCATCACTTAAATCTTGTTTAAATGTTATACAGTCATTTAGATTTAATTCATTTATCATAGAAACTAATCTTTCCTTTTCTGATCCTTTTCCAACTATTAAAAACTTCAAATTAGGGAATAATGGTTTTATCTCATTTATTACTTGTATGTAATGATCTACATGTTTATGGGGAGCTAAACGTCCAACAAAAATTATTTGGTTTTTATGTAGTGTGTCTGTGGTAACATTATCATATTTTTGTATGTCAACTCCACAGTATAATAATTCCATTTTTTTATCATTTACTTCGAAGTCATTTATTAGTGAGTTCATTGTTGATTGACTAATGGTTATTACCTTGTTGAAGTGTAAGTTTAATAATATTTTTTCCATACGATTAGCTATGGTAGGTGATTGTAACCATTGATCATTATTATTAGTACTGGTATCATATATTGTACCTATAATAGGTGTTTTCTTAAGTTTAGATGCTAAATAGGATGAAAGTAATGGTGAATATGCTTGTGCATCTATTATATCATAATCATGTGTTAGTATCCATTTGCATACACTGAAGAAGTATTTGATAAAATCAGTTTTTGTTCTGTAAGGTATTTTCTTTATTTTTGGTCCTATATGGTGAACTTGTATTCCATCAATATTTTCTAGTTCTGTGTTTCCTGCGATTTTCATTGTTAATAAGTCTACTTCATGTCCACGTTCTACTAATCTCTTAGTGATTTCATAAAAACGATGTTCTCCACCACCATTATAATGGGGTATAAAAAATTCTAGTACCATGCAAATTTTCATAAAATGTTTCCTCTGTAACTATTGTTTTTAATACTTAGATTTATGATAATTATGTTATAAATAATAGCCTGTATTAGATTTTTGTAATCTGGAAAAGTAGTGTATTGAGTGAAATTTAGTAATATCTATTTGATATAATGAAAAAAAAACCAAAAGTTTATTCTATATGTATATCACATATTTTATTAATATATTTTTAAACATTAATATCAATATATTTAGTTTTACACTTATTATAATTAGAAATAGTTATATTACTTATAGAATTATTGTATAGATTTTAATTATAAATAAATTTAGAATTTTAGTTATAATTTGAGTAAAAATAGTTAAAAAAAATATAAAAAAAATAAAAAAGGGAATTATATAGTTTTATGTGAGTTAGACAACTACAATACTAGTAGTAGTTGCTCTTACGCTAAGATATGCATCTCTAGTACCTGAAACAAGAGTTATTTCTTTTACTTTTGTTCCATTAGTATTAATACCAGATAAATCAACTTTACCATTTTGGATAGTGAAATACTTAACTTTACCATTTTCTTGGTATGTTTTTCCATTGATTTTTATAGCAATTTTGCTACTTCCAATTAAATAATATCCATCTTCATCTTTCATATCAGCTTTAATTGATAATTGATTATCTAGAACTGTTACTTCATTGAATGTAACTTCAACTGCTTTAGGATCAACATTGTATGTAGTATTATTTTTTACACCAACATAGTAAGCTTTATTATCATAGGATGCTGTGACAGTGTAATTTTTAACTAAACCATCATTAGTAATAGCACTTGTTCCTCTAGGAACATGATAAGTGTATCTTGCCATATTATTTACAACTTCTACACTTACCGGTGTACCATCATCATTTTTCAATGTTATTCCATTAACTTTGAATGTACATGTCCACCATTTACGTAGCTACTGCTTGAATTTTCAGTAGTATCTGAGATTATAGCTGTAAATGTAATGTCAGAATCTTGTTTTGCATATTCTGCTGTTACAACATTTATAGC
>SUTP01000019.1:13804-23097 GCA_015062815.1 Methanosphaera stadtmanae
ATCAGTAGTACCTGTTGCTATTACAGTTCCATTGTTTATAATTTCAATTGGAGCATCTGTAATAGGTTCACCTGTAGTAGCATCAGTTAATTCAATATCTACTGTAGTATTACCTACTGTATTATTTCCTTCTTCAACTACTAAAGTTACTTCACGAGGTTCTATTTCTACATCCTCAATTTCACTACTTGGATTATACTCATCATTACCCATATAAGTAATGTTGATTTCACCAGGACCAACATCTGTTATGTTAGTAGGGATAGTTACACTACCATTTACAACTTCTCCACTTCCAACAAGAGTATCGTTAACATATACATTAACTGTACCATTTTGTACTGGTTCACCGGTACTAGTATCAGTTACATTAACTTCTACTGTTACATTTCCAGCAGTACTGTTGATGATATTAGCATCGGTTGTACTTTCACGTGGTTCTACATTTATTGGTACTGTTGTGTTTGTTGCGTTGTAGGTTTCGTTTCCTGGGTAGGTGACTGTTATGTTATTGTCTCAAATAAACAAAAAAAATAATAAATCGTAAAATTAGTTAAACAGTAATAATTTAATAAAAAATAAAAAATTATTGAATATTACTTTACTCTAAATACAGAAAGTTTTGCAGGCACAACATCATCAATAGTTTTTTCATCAAAATCAATATTGATAACTAATTCTAATCTTTGTTCTGTAGGTAAATAAAGTTTATATTCAATAGTTGAATAATAAAAGAAGATTAATATTTCTTTAGGATTACTTTTTTTGGATTCCACTATTTTATTTAATACTTGTCTGAAAATCTTAGTTGAAAAAGGATTAAATAAATAAAAACAATTAGCTTCATCAGGCATATACTCTTCAGCTTTAGAATGGATAAATATAATATCACCATTATCTCCATAATTTTCCAGATTTTTATTAGCTTTTTTAATCAAACGTTTACTATGATCTATACCAATTACTTTACATCCTATTTGATTATTTAGAAAAAATTCAACCCTACCTTTTCCACAGCCATAATCTACAAGTATATCCTCTTTTTTTAATAAATTTAACTTAATAAATTCTTCAAGTACAACATATGGAGTAGGATCATATCCATAGTTTTGATAATCCTCTTCACTATAATCATATACACTAGTATTAATATTCAATTTAGAATCCCAGTATTCATCATTAGAATTACACATATAACTACTCCCATATATCCTTATTAACATTATCCAAATCAGCTAAGGTAATCAATTCATCATCATCTGTTTTAATTAAATATACTCTAAGAGTATCTCCAACATTACAACCAAAATCCTGATCAGGCTCATTTAATAATTGACCAATCATATAAGGTTTACCTTCCCTTTCCAATCTAACCCACATAGCTTCTAGCTTTAAATCATCTTTAGAAAAATAAACAATTATATCATCAGGATAATCATTATTTCTAAATTGATCAATAAGTTCTATATCCCTTAACCTATCTAATTCTTCATTAGAATACATTTTTGCATGTTCTTTAGCATATGTTTCATATTCATCTATTATACTGGAACCTTCAGAGAGTATTCTAGCATTCACATTATTAAATATATCTTTAGATATAACAACACGATTATCATAATCAACTCTATCAAAATATTTAGTTCTATTATCTTCATAAACACCCAATGTTAACATCAAGAAGGATAATCCAACAGTATGATCTACATAGCAATATACAAAAACACTATTAAGTATTTCATCATTAGAAGTAGAATCATTACCCGAATTAGTAGTATTAACATAACTATTTGCTAAGTCCATATCTAATATATGAATAAATTTCCCATAAATATCTCTAAAACTATATTCATTACCTTTCTTAAAAGTAGAATCCATTTAATTCCCCAATTATTTAATAATAATAATTAGGAACTCAAAATAAAAAAAGTTTTTTACTAAAAAAAAATAGAGTGTAATTTGTAAATAAATTTACAAAGACTAATGTTTAATTTTTTATGATTATAATTAATAAATAAGTTTTATATTATAATGTAGGTATATCAGTATCCTTAAAGTTTAATTATCTATTGTCTGTGATTTGGAGGTTAGTTTTTAATTATATGATATAAGGAAAGAATTTTCCTTAATATTTCAAGTAATAAAACTATGGTTAATACTTGTGTGATAGTAGAGAACATAATATTCACCTCCATTAAAGTAGTATAATTTTTTAGAACAATTATGTGGTTAATTGTTATATATTTAGAGGATCATCATTTTATTATATTAAGTAATAATTTTTTCTAAATGAATATAATTATTTGTTTAAATTTATATAATTAAAAATAGTTATTTAAAATGTTTTGAAGTAGAATCTTATAAGATTCTAAACTAAACATTTTCCACAAATACTATGATCTCTACTATCTATTGAATCATAAGTATGATTGTTATTATTTAGTTATTAGTATATATATATTTATTTCAATAATTTATTAAATAAACTTATTATTCAACAATGGTCTTCGTATAAATGAACACTAAACATAACAAAGAAGGACGTAATAAACAGTTGAAAGAAATGCATATAAATTTTAGGAAAAAATACTAAAGACGATATAATCTAAACTAGAAAAAGACTAAAAAATATTTATTAATTTAAATCATATAATCCACATTTATTTAATAATAATTAAAATTTAAAAATAATTAGTTTTTTGTAAAAAAAATAGAGTGTCATTTGTAAATAAATTTACAAAGACTAATGTTTAATTTTTTTATGATTATAAATAATTAATTATATTTATACATGGTTTACAACTAAATTTTCACCAGTTAAATCAGAATAAATAACATAATCATTAAATCCATAATTATAACTTAGTTTCAATTTAGCACTGTTAGTATTTTCACAGTTATTTTTTGTAAGTAGCATATCACTTGTTCTGTTAGATTTAACTGTAATTGTTAAGATATTCCCATTTAAATCCATTTTAATATCATTTCCAGATAAAGTAGTATTTAGTTGATTATTATTCTTATCATAGAAAGTTATGGAAACATTATAAGTATTAGGATCTTTAAGGGATTCTTTCAAATCTTCAGCACTATACTCTTTAGCATAGTCTATATTTGAAGTATCCGTATCTTTCCAATTAACTTTACTTAAATCAAGTGTAATAATACCATCATACTCTTCAACATTCATGTATAAATCTCCAAGATTTTTACCAGTAGCTATTTCTTCCCTATAATAAATAGATAAATCATTATTATAATTTAATGTTAAATTAGAAGAATTTGGTAATACATTTCCTTCATTATACATAGGTGATGTTGCTATAATTATTATGCCAATTAATAATAGTATAATAATAATTCCTATAATTAATAAAATCTTTTTCTTTGTGAAAAAAGAAGATTTTGATTGTTTTTCAGTATTATTATATTGATTAATCTGTGAATCTGGTTTATAATTCTCATCAACTATAAATTTATCATCACTTGATCTTGATAAATTTTCTTTTTGAAATTGATCATCATTATCCATAGTAAAACCTTATTATTTTTATTGGATATCCTTAATTATTACTAGTAGCAGTACTATTAATAATTGATCTAATATCACCATTATCTAAATCTAAAGATGTATCATTAGTAACAAAAAAGACAGTATAAACTTTTTCGACACCAGGGAAAACTATATCAACAAATCTGAGTTTTTGAGCATCAACTGGAAAAATATCTTTGATATAATCTCTACCAGTAATTGTTGCATCGTAATATTTATAATTACCTATACTGTATTCTTTAAAAGTCATATTTTCCCCTAACATAGAAGTAGCATCTTTAATATACGTCCAATTACTATCAATATTGGATGCTTTAATATCTGTTTCGTGATCGACTCCAACAATATATGATTTATCTTCAGGGAATGCTTCAGTTACATTACCATTTTCTTCTGTTGTGTTGAAATGTGAAGGTAATGTTATATTTAATGTATTTTCATAGCGTATAGTTTTATCAGTATTTCCGAGAAGTACAAATACACCAACAGCAAGTATTGCAATAACTACAACTAATGCTATTATTATCTTTTTATTCATTTTTTCACCTCTTATAATTTATACCTACCTCGTAGATATGATTATATATTATTGTTATAGCTTATAAAAGTTATATAAATTAATTTATTTAGCTGTGATGAGTAATAATGTATTTTTTATGGAATAATAAATTGTTTTAATTTATTAAAAATAGTATTTAATAATAAATTCTTCTATTTAGTTTAATTTAACATGCACTCTAGTTAATATATTTAATCCATGTTTAATCATCAAATTATCATCTGATTTTAGTATAAATTATAGATATGATATTAAATAGTTATTAAGTAAAAAATACATATTAATAAATAATACATTTTATATGAATTTGATATTATATCTGTATAAAATAAATTATTTTTTATTTAATTAGAGTGATAAAAATGAGTGAAAATAGTAAAAATAGATATATACCTGATTTCATTACATTTACTCGTGAATTAGAAAATTATAAATGGTATAAGCCAATACTTACGTTTATAGTATCTTTAATTATATATTTAATTTCTCTTATATTGATAGTATACGTTAGTGTTAAAATTAGTGGAGTTAATATTAATATAATTGAAAGTTCTGGTTATGAATCATTAAATTCTTATAGTATTGAGGGTATTATTCAAGTATTTTCTTTGGTTTTATTAATTCCATCAGTATATATTGGATCAAAAATTACACGTGACAGGTCTTTTAAAACTTATTTAACGTCACGGGTTAAATGGAATTGGGGTGCTTTATTAAAAATTTTCTTAATTTCCGCTATAATAGTATTAATAGTTTGTTTATTAGGATTATCTGGTAATTTCCATTTTAATAATCATTTTACAATAATAACATTAATAATAACATTAATACTTGTTCCACTTCAATGTTTTAGTGAAGAATTAGTATTCAGAGGATTTTTTATGCAAACATTTGGTTCATGGTTTAAAATACCAATTGTTGCAATAATTTTACAATCTGTAATATTCATGTTATTACATCCATATAATCTCTTAGGACAAATAAGTATACTTATATCAGGTATTATTTGGGGTATAATAGCCTGGAAGACAAATGGATTAGAAACTACAACAGCTATTCATTCAGCTAATAATTTAATTATATTCTTATTTGGGGGATTTGGACTTTTAAGAATAGAATCTAATGTAACATTGATAGCTACAGCATTAGATATTATTATGTTGTTAGTAATAGGTTTGGTAGTTTTATATCTAATTAAACGATTCAACTGGTTTGATGAAGCTTAAATCAAATCAGTTACTTCATCTTCTTATATTTTTTTATCTAATTTTAAATTATCAATTATATATAATAAAAAACAAATATTATAACAGTAATTGTCAGGGAAGTATAATATGAAGAAATTATGTATTTTTGATTTTGATGGAACAATGTTTGACTCATTAACAGATGTAGCAAATTGCTTTAACAAAACATTTGAATATTTAGGTTATGAACAATTAGATTTAGATTTTTTTAAAGAATCTTTAGGTGGTAATGTGGATGAAATAATATCATTAATACTTAAAGATAATAATAGTCCTGAAAACATAGAATTAGTCAAAAATACATATGAAAAAATATACAATAATGATTTCAAAAAAAATACTAAATTATATGATGGTATTTTAGAAGTATTAGAACAATTACAAAATGAAGATTATATTTTAGCTATTAATTCTAATAGAAATCCTAAATCAATTAAGGAATTTGTTAATAGGTATGCTAGTGATATTAATTTTATTGATATCCAGGGTCATGTACATACAAATCCTTCAAAACCTGATCCTTATGGTGTTAATACTATCATGTCTAAAGCTAATGTAAGTAATGAAAAAACTATTTATATTGGTGATTCACTTACTGATATCAAAACTGCTAAAAATGCTAATGTGGATTGTTTATTGGTACGATGGGGCTATGGTGTAGGTGATGTATATGAAAATGAATATCCAATAGCTATAGCTGAAAATACAGAAGATATAATTGATATAGTTAAAAATTGTTAGATTCAATTTCACAATTTGAAATTTTATTTATAAATATGATCTCTATTATAATTTCTCCAGAATGAATATATCCATACTAAACTACAAATTATTATGCATGTAGTGTATATGTTACTATATTTATCCAGTGGATTTCGATATAAAAATAGTATAATCAATATAAGAAATAAAATAAATATAATTCCTGTTACTATCATTTGGATTTTTGTTATCTTATCCATCTTTGATAGTTTATTTTTTCTCATAGTATCACAATTAATCTAAAAGCTATAAAAAAAGGGGAGGTTAAATTATCTTCTAAGATAATTGATTTAAATACAGGTGTATCCACCGTCAACTGCTATTGCTTGACCGGTCACGTAACCTGATTTAGGAGATGCTAAGTATACAACTGTTGTATCTAATTCTCCATCTACTCCAGATCTTCCTACAGGAACTACTGTTTTTGTGTATGCTTTGTATTCATCTGTTTCTAATAAGTCAATTGTTAATTCTGTAGGGAATGTACCAGGACATATAGCGTTTACTGTAATATTATATTTTGCCCATTCTGCTGCTAATTGTCTTGTGAGGTTTACTACTCCACCTTTTGCTGCTGCATATGGTGATGTTGGTGTTGCCATAGTACCTACTAATCCGAACATGGATGCGGTGTTTATTATTCTACCATATTTTTGTGGAATCATTGCTTCACGTGCTACTTCTCTTGACATTTTGAATGTACCAGTTAAATCTACATCTACTGTTTTATTCCATTCATCATCTGTTAATAATTCTGCTTCTTTTGTAGCTCCATATCCTGCGTTGTTGTGTAATATATCTATTCTACCATAATGATCCATTACTTCTTTTACACAGTTTTCCACACTTTCGGTATCTGTTACATCACAGACTACTCCTATACAGTCTACGCCGAGTTCTTTAATTTCTTCAGCTACTTGATCTAATCTTTCTTTTCTTCTTCCTGTAACTACTATGTTAGCACCATATGTTGCATATGCTTTTGCCATTTGTACTCCAATACCTGATGATGCTCCACTAACTAATGCTACTTGTCCTGTTAAATCAAAAAGTTCTTTCATTTTTTGTCTCCATAAATATTATTATTTATCCATATTCTTTGGATATATAATGATTTATCATTAACATTTTATATACTTTTCATTTTATTCGTTAAAAAAATAGTAATTTAATAAATGATTTATAATAATTATTAATTTTTCTGTTATATATTCTATTAATATCGGAAAATATTAATTAAAAATTCATTTACGGAAATGTATTTCATATAACCTTTTGTATAAATATAACTATTTATATTCATGTAAATATATTTTAAACTAACTATAATGGTGATACTATGGGATTATTTACTAGAATTTTTAAACCAAAATACAAACACAACAATCCAGAAGTAAGAATAAAAGAAATAAAACAAATAACAGATGAAACTATATTATTAGAAATCATAGAAACAGACCCATCAACAACTGTTCGTTGTGAAGCTATTAAAAAAATATCAGATAAAAAATTATTAGTTAATCTTACTAAAAACTCAAATTCACTAATTAGAAAAGCAGCTATAGAAAATCCAAACTTTACCGATGAAAAATTACTGATTAAAATATTAAAATCAGATACTGATAAAGATGTACGTAAATCAGCAATTAAAAATGCAAACCTAAAAGATCAAACTGTTATAACAGATATAGCTAAAAAAGATGAAAATTCACTTGTTCGTATGGAAGCAATTAAAAGAGTGTCAGATAATAAATTATTAGAAAAAATAGCATTAAATGATGAAAATGTACTGATAAAACAAACAGCAATTAATACTATACGAGATGAAGAAATACTATTAAGAATTCTACAGAATACAAATGATGAAAGTATACGTAAAGTAATAGTAGAACATATGCATTATTTATAAAATTATAAAACACTAAAAATCATATATACTCCTTAGAACATATTATATAAGTTTATATTAATATTCTATTCGTAATATAACTATTTTTAATATGATTCAATTATTCTTTCTTTTGTTTTAAATAAAAGTGGTTAATACTAAGTAATACTTTTATATCTTTTTATTATAAAAATAAATATTTTTCTTAATTAAAAATAATATATTTAATTATGTATTTTATATTTAATATTCTATAAAAATAGACATATTTTTATATTATTTATAGAATAAAGACATTAGGTTTAATAAGTTTTAATATTATATATTTATAATATGTAATAAAAAATTACAAATATAATAAAAAGGAGTGATAGAAATGAATAAATATATTGCAGAACTAATTGGAACTCTTGTTTTAGTTCTATTTGGTTGTGGAAGTGCAGCAATTGCTGGGGAAACATTAGGTACTTTAGGTATAGCATTTGCATTTGGTTTATCAATTGTAGCTATGGCTTTTGTTATAGGAAATGTATCTGGATGTCATGTAAATCCAGCTGTTTCATTAGGAATGTTAATTGATGGTAGAATGGATATAAAAGATTTTGTAGGCTATGTTATTTCACAATGTATCGGTGCAATTATAGGAATAGCTATTCTTGCATTTATAATTAATTCATCAGCCACATTAGGTGGAGTAGCTGCCACTGGACTTGGTGCTAATGGATTTGGAAGTGCATCCAGTGTAGGATTAAATATGATTGGAGCATTAGTTGTTGAAATTATACTCACATTTGTATTTGTATTCACAATACTTGGAGTAACTGAAAATGTAAAAACAGGTCCATATGCAGGTTTAATTATTGGATTAACACTTACCTTTGTACATATAATGGGTATTCCATTAACAGGTACATCAGTAAATCCAGCTCGTAGTCTTGCACCAGCATTATTACTTGGTGGAACAGCATTAAATCAAGTATGGGTATTTATTGTAGCACCTTTAGTTGGTGCAGCTATAGCAGCATTTGTATATAAATTTATTGCAAAAGAAGCTAATACAAATTAATTTTTCATTCTTTTTTTTTCAAATGGAAAAAATTATTTTTTCCATCTTTTTAATTTAGGAAAATATTCTTCAGACATTTTACGAGCTTCTTCTTCACTCATTCCTGTAGCTTCTACAGTTTTTGGTACACAAAATTCAATCATTTCTTCCATTGTCATATCTGATGTAAAATTACCATTTTCATAACAGTAAATACAATAATCCTTGTTTTTTGATCC
>SUTP01000019.1:23197-28421 GCA_015062815.1 Methanosphaera stadtmanae
AGGGGTGTCTTATAAACTGGTGATCTTTGTATAAGTGTTACAGTATCTAATAAGCCATCCATATCATACTTTGATACATGATTCATATCCATTAAATGTTCCAGTTTTAGTAGTATATTATTGAAATAATTGTGTTTATTATGTTTCTTATTATTTATATACCATTGTTTGATTAGATTAAAATGATTATCATTAACTTTATCAGTATAATTAAATCTCTGAATTAATCCATAGAGATAATTAATATTTAAATCCAATATTCTATTAAAGTCACGTTTATATTGGGGTTTATATGAATAAGTTTTAACATGTTCTCTTCTTTTATTATCATATTTTTCTAGGTAATTATATAATTCATTAGTCATTAGGGCATCAGCCATAGCATTATGTGCATCATAATCTTTATTTAACACATTATGTACAATATAACTTAATGAATTATCGGGTAGGTTAAGATTTTGTTTACATGATTTTAATGTACAATAATACTTAAAAGAAGGTAATGGAATTCTATAATTAGTTAATGATTTTGATATTACACCTAAATCAAAAGTAATGTTCTGACCAACTATTATATTAGAACATACTAAATCTTCAATTTCATTCCAATAATCAGAAAATGTAGGACTGTTTGCAACATCATCAGGATGAATACCAGTTAAGGCTATGTTAAAAGATTCAAAATGAGATTCTGGATTAATTAAAGAATAAATTTTATCAACAACTTCCCCTTCTTCAACAATAACTATACCGATAGAAGAAATAGAATTGTTGTAATGGTTGGGAGTTTCTAAATCTAATACAATATAATCTTTCATTATCACACCACTTAATAATCTAATTAAAATATTTGTGTGTGATGATAAATTAATTTATCTTTAATATTTTAATGGTAATTTTGAGGGTTATATGATAAAATTTTAAAAAAAGAATAAAAAATAAAGGAGTTATGTTATACTTCCTTTAAGATAACCGTATGCTAATAAGAATATTGTACTAACTAATAATACTATTGTATATTTAAATACATCTTCTTTGTCTTGTGTTTTATGAGTTTTTTTGGTTATTTTATATACTTGAACTGGATTTGAAGGATTATTTCCTGCAGAACTACTTTGAGAGGTATCCTTACTATTTTCTCTATTTTCATAGATTACTATATTACTTACTCCAGCATTACTTGATTTCTGACTTGTATCATCATTTTCTTCTTGAGCTTCTGGGTTTACCTCATCGGAGTCATCATTTGAAGTATCTTCTTGATTATCACTTATCATGGGAGTATTTGGTTTGATAGTCTCAGTATTATCTATATTTTCCTTGTCTCCAGTGCTTGTTGTATTATTGACTATAACTGTTTCTGTCTGATTATATATTTGTTTATCTTCTGAAATTTCAGTTATGTTTTGATTGATGTTTTCAGGAATTTCTTTAGGTTTATCTTCAGTAGTGGTATTGTTTATTACTTCATTTTGCTGTGTTTTATTGTTATTTTGTGGTGTTTGATTAGGTTTTTCTGTCTGATTATTTTTTTCTTGATTAGGTTTATCTGTTTTATTTTCTTCGGATGGTTGTAGGATATCCGTTGGAGTATTGTTTACTTCTTCAGGTATTATTGTATTATTTACTTCTGTTTGATTTGGCTGAGTTATATTTTCTGTATTATTATAATTAATGGGTTCTGTCTGATTTATAATAACAGGTATATCTATAGTATTATTATGTTCAATAGTTTGATTTATGGTCTGATTATTGTCTGGATTATCGTTTATTGTATGATTATTATTTCCTGTTTCATTTTTTGGTTCTTCGGTTATTGTTTGATTGGTTTCTTTTTCTGGTTTTAATTCTGTTTGGTTGATATTTTCTGTTTTATTTATCGAATCACTGGGTATTGTTTGATTGCTTTCTTTTGGCTGTTCATCTTTAGTTTTGTTATTGTCATCTGTTGTATGGTTATTATTTTCTGTCTGGTTAATTTCTGTTTCATTTTTTGGTTCTTCAGGTTTTGTTTCATTAGTATCTATTGTCTGATTATTATTTTCTTCTGTATGATTATTTTCACTTGTTTGATTTATATTTGTTTGATTTGCATCAATGATAGGTTCATCTATGATGATTGTATCATTAAGTTCATCTGTATTTGTTGAATTGGTATTTGTTTCATTTGTATCAATATCTGTGGTATCATTTGTGTCATCTGTTTTATTTGTATCTATGATATCATCAGGTACAGTGTTATTTAACTTTTCTTCTGTTTTATTGTGATTATTATCATCAGTACTATTAGTTTTGTTAGTAATATCACTACTATTTGTATTGTTTTGAGTATTTTTTAAGGAATTAATATATTCTTCATAGTCAGTGTTATTTAGTATTAAAGCATTATTTGTGTTTATATAATGATTAATATAGTCTTGTATAAGATTATTTAATATAGTTACATCATTATTTTCTATCAATGATTGTATAACTATATCATTATTTATTATATTAAGTAAATTACCTGATATTAATAGTCCATCCGAATATTCAGATGTTATACCTGGTCCATTAAGACTTTCTATATAGTTATCATCAATAATGGTATTATCACTGTGTAATATTAATATTCCTGTTGTACGTATTCTTAAATAATCGGGTGTATGTTCGGTATTGTTATGTTCTCCTCTTACTATGAGATTGTTTCCTGTTACTGTAGTATTATATCCTATAGCGGCTACTGCCATAACACTTGTACCTTCAATATCAATATTGTTATTTCTTATGGTGGTGTTGGTTCCTCCAAATTGTTCAAATCCCCAGAAATGAGTTGATTTACCTGTTATGGTGTTACCTTCAATAATATTATTTACTGTTTTTGATTTTTCATGTTTATATTTAGAACCGGTATAAGCTATTTCAGTTATAACAATTCCATAAGCAGCTTCTATAATTCCCGTATAATGTTCATCATCATGTACTACTTCTATATTAATTGAATTATTTCGAACAGTGTTATTTGATGTTTCTCCATTTAATGATATTCCTGCTCCATATCTATTAGAGTATATGTATATATCATTGTTGGTTATTGTATTGTTATGGAAATATATTGTTATTGCATATGCATATAATGTGGAAATCATACTTATGTTATTTCTATCTATTAAGTTATGGTTTCCAAATGATCCAATGGCCACAATACTTCCAAATAGCATTTGAGGACTAACTTCTTGAACGTGTAGTGTATTATTAAGGATTTTATTATAATCTCCTTTTACGAAGATTACAGTACTTCTCATTGGTTCTCCATATTCATTCCAATTAGAATTCATAGCTGGATATTCTATGTAAAAGTTACAATTTTTAATGGTATTATTATCATATTCAGCTCTTACTTGATTATATTTATCATTATAGTTATATCTTGAATCTATAAATGTAACATTTTCAACAATATTGTTATCTGTTTCTAAATACAATGGAATATTAAATTTACTAGAATCATCAGATTTAAAAGTAAGATTATATATATGTATTTGTGCATAGTCCATTACATAAATTTGTGAATTATATAATGTAATATTGTTAAATGAAGTAAATGAAAATGACATATCATATATATTGATTTCTTTATTATGTAAATCTTCGTCTATGATGAATATTGTATTGTTTTCATATTCATATTCATCAAAATACCTTAAATTATCATCTAAATGAACTTCTGGATAATTATTTGCCTCATTTTCTTCTATAGAATATTTACTATCGTAACTTGAATCTTTGGTATATGGGTTATTGTTAGATAGATCTTGTGTATCATTTATAATTGGAGTGTTTATTGAATTAGTAGTATTATTTTCAGCATAAATGTTTGATAAACTTAAAATTATTGTTATAGTTATCATTAGTAGTATAATATATCTTATTTTATTTCTATGCTGTATTTTTTCACCTCCAATTTATTTTATGACAAACAATTAAAGAATTGTTAAATAATTAAAAATATTTTTTTAATTGTAAGTATATTTAAAAATAATAATTTAAATTATTATAGTCTAAAAATCAGTAATTAATTCATTTTAACTGATAAATATTCAATTTAAATGTATAAATTATTTATAAAAATTAATATATAAAAGGAGATGATAAAAGAGAAAATTTATATTAAATTTTCACCAATTTTTTTAGCAATAGCAAGTTGTTCTGAATTTTCTTTAATAGCTTCAGGATTATTGTTGTCACCAAATACTTGCTTATCTACAATTTGGAAACCTAAGAAACTTAAACCTGTTGTTTGAATATCTAAAGCAGGCATAATTTGTTCTGCAGGTACTGAACCATTAGTTACAATAAATGATAATTTTTTAGCACTTAAAGTGTCTTTTAATGATTCTTCCATGAAGAATGCATATAATCTGTCAATAACTAATTTAGCTTGAGCTGTTATATCAATGAAGTAAACTGGACTTCCAAAGATTACAGCATCAGCTTCTAAGATTTTTTCATATATCTGAGTCATGTCATCATCATTAACACATTTTCCCTGATTTGCTTTACAAAAGTTACATGCTTGACATGCTTTAATAGACATGGAATTTGTATTGATAAGTTCTGTTTCTGCACCTTTTGCAGCTGCTGCTTCAAGAGCTGTTTCCAATGCTATTTTTACATTACTTCCTGGTCTTGGACTTGTATTTATTCCTAAAATCTTCATATAATCACCTTATGTTTATATTTCTTTTTTTATTTGTATATAAACATATATAATTTTAAGTAAACCTAAATTAAAGCTATGGAGTTATAATTTATTTTTTGTATGTTTCATCCACACTTTCTTATCCTCATTATTTTTTTCTTTATTGTCTGCCATTACTCCCACTAATTTATGGGGCACATATAATTGCTCCAAATAATATAAATCTTCTTCTGAGAGATCTAATTCAACACTATTTACTGCACCATCCACATGATTTTTCTTTGTAGCACCCACAATTGGGGAAGTAACTTTGGATTCAAGCCAGCTTAATGAAATTTCTGTCATTGACACATCATACTTATTAGCTAGTTCATGAACACGTTCAATTATCTTATTATCTTCATTATTAGTAGAATCATATTTTGTTTTTGCATATAAATCTTCTTTTAAACGTTTTGATTGTATATCAGGTAATCTTGAAAGTCTTCCAGAAGCAAGTGAACTATAAGGTGTAGTAGCTATATTTTCTTCTAAACATAAAGG
>SUTP01000081.1 GCA_015062815.1 Methanosphaera stadtmanae
CTATTGGGAGCAGACATACCAACACTAAATGGAGAACTACAACACTTCACAATACCCTTCGGATACAGTAAAGTCTACACCGACTGGTTCAAATACACAGTAAACCACCTGGAAAAAAACAGAAGATACACAGGACTAAACAAGAAACTCAAAAATGACATAATAAACAGAAAAGAACTAGTAAAAAATAATCAATGGGGAATAGTACGGGGAGAAATAAAACCAACACGATATGATAAACTAGTAAGAATGATAGCAGGAATAAACCATGAACTATGTGACACCAAAGTAAGCATAGACTTAAAAAGAATACTGCGATTACCAAGTACATTACATTATAAAGTAAGTATGAAATGTACTGCAATTAAAGACATTGAAACTTTTGATCCGTTTGATGATGCTGTACCTGAGTTTATATATGATAAATGTACTTAATTTTTTTTATTTGCTTTTCATTACCCTATTTAGATGGCATTGATGCCACTTTATCTTTATATAGGTTTTTTAATTTAGAATAGTATATGGAAAAGAATTTGAATTATAATGAAAATGGAACTAAAAAAGTTTATATGACTACTTTGTTGGCTGGTTTGTTTGCAGTATGTTCTGGTCTTGCGATTGGTAATTTGTATTGGGCTCAGCCTTTGCTTGTTCAGATTACTAGTGGTTTTGGGCTTTCTGCATCTAGTGGTGGATTGTTGGTTACATCTACTCAAATTGGATATGCGCTGGGTATACTGTTTATTGTGCCTTTGGGTGATTTTGTTCATAGAAAAAGATTAATTAGTATTGTAATGGTATTGTCTATTATTGCATTGGTATCATGTGCTATGTCTCCTTCTTTTATAATATTGGCGTTATCCTTGTTTAGTATGGGTGTTGTAACGATTTCTGGTCAGATTATTTTGCCATTGGCTGGTGATTTGAGTAAGAATGAAGAACGTGGACATATTGTAGGGATAGTGTCTTCAGGTATCACTACGGGGATATTGTTTTCAAGATTTTTCAGTGGTATTATTGCCGGATTATGGGGATGGAGAACTGTATACATCATAGCAGCATTGTTAAACTTAATTATGGCTTTGATTATTATCTATGTTTTGCCTGAAATTCCTAAGAAAAATGAATTGAAATCTTATAAAGTACTCATATTCAGCGTTTTTGGTACATTTAAAAGACATGGTAGTTTGGTAAGAATATTATTGCATAGTGGATTAATATTTGGTTTGGTCTTCAATATATTTTGGACATCTTTAACGTTCTTATTGTCTGGTGCTCCTTTTAATTTCAACACGTTTCAAATTGGTCTTGTAAGTTTGGCTGGCCTGGTTGCTGCAGTTGTAGGTTTGGGCCTTGGTAAGCTACAGGATAATGGTTTAAGTGTACCTGCATTAGGAGTATTCGTGTTAATCAGTGTATTTTCCATGATATTTGGATTATTGTTTAGTGATTCTATTGTCGCTATTATTGTTATCGCAGCAGTATTTTCTATTGCTGTACAGGGAGTGTCTGTTTTAAGTCAAGCAAGATTGTTTGCTTTGTCTGATGATGAACGTAGCAGGTTAAATACCGTGTTTGTTTTTAATAATTTCCTGTTTGGTGCTGTTGGTAGTGCGTTGGCATCATTTTTATGGTCAATTGGTGGATGGACATATGTTATGATAGGTGCAATAGTGATTTCAGTTATTGCTTTAATAGTTTGGATATTTTCCAGAGTATCATTTAATGAAATAGACAACAGACAATGATTATATTAGTGACATGAATGTCACTTTAAACTTAAATATTGTTAATTTAAATAGTAGTATAAATATTAACTTATGGAGGTAAATATTATGCCAGTAATTAGTTTTGACATTGTAGAATTAACTAAAGAACAAAAAGAACTATTAGCAAAAGAATTTTCAGAATCTGCTTCAAAGGTAACTGGTTTACCAATTGAAATGTTTTATGTTTTGTTCAATGAAAGAAAAGCAGATAATGTTGGTGTTGGCGGAGTTCTTTTAAGTAATCAGGAATAGAATAGTTTATACTATTTTAGATCTAAAATCTCCAAATACATTTCTTTTAATTCTTTTTTTGCAGTTTCTGTGTAGTGTTCGTTATTTTTATCATTATTTAGGGCAAAGAGCAATAATTCATAAAATACTTTGTTTAATGAATGTCCTTTTTCTGTTAAGTGGTATGTGATTTCATCATCCCGAGAATGTTTGTAGATTAATTTGTTTTTTTCCATCGTCTTTAAACATCTTGAGAGTGATTTATTGTCCAATGTTTTCCTGTTTTCCTTAAATTCATTGAAATGAGTTTTTCCCAGAAACAGGTTGCGTAAGATATGCAGTGTCCATTTATTGCTTATGTCTTTTATTGCATCTTCAACAGGGTTTCTTTCATATTTTCTTTCATAAAATTTTACTTTTTCTGAATCCATGATTATACTATTAGTGATTTAAAAACATTAACTTTTTTATACACTTTTTAAGGAGTATATTTTTTTATAATTTTGTTATATTTTTTAACTATTACAGTAAAAAAATTCTATTATCTTTTCATGTTTGTTTATTTTATTGATTATATTTTTTCTCTTTTTGTCGTTTATTGTTATAATAAACGCTAAATTATCATTAAATAAGATAATATACGTTTTTATTATTTATTTATATTACTTCAAATTAACATTTATATATGATAAATTTATTTGATAAAAAATTTGACGACATAACTTATGATGATATAAAAAAATTAGTTGATAATAAAACACATGAAGGTTGGACTCTAGAATATAAACAACAGTTTTTAGAACCTAAAAAAATAGCTAAATCAATTTCATCTTTTGCTAATTCAGAAGGTGGTTATTATGTTGTGGGTATTAAAGAGTCTAATGATAATAAAAATTTACCTAAAGAAATAATCGGAATGTCATATAAGGAATTTTCTAATCCTTATGAAAGAATTGATAATGCAGTAAAGGATCATATATCACCATTACCTTATTTTGAGACCAAAGTTATAGATATTCCAAATACAGAAAGATATGTTCTTGTGGTGTGGGTTCCAGAAGGTATTAATCCACCGTATTTGCATCATGGTTCAATATATCAGAGAGTAGGTGAAATAACTAATCCTAAAACTATAGGTGATAGATATATTTTGGATTATCTATTTAACAAATCTAAGAACAATAATAAAAAAATGTTAAACTTTTTTAATAATGAAATTACTATAATGAATAATAAAGATAATCCAATTTTAGAATTGTATTTTTATAATAAGAGAAAACATCAAATAATAGATAATTTCTTTGATGAAGGAATGGTTCAAAATATCAAAAAAATATTTGATGAAGAAATAAATATACTTCCTACTAATGATATGGATTATATTCCAGCAAATTTTGAGATTAAAATAAATCAGTCTTATAAATCATTTATTATCAAAAATTGTGTGGATGGATGTGATGTTTTTTGTGAACTTTTCCATACCGGAGATTGTAAAATTATATTAGATATTCCTTGTGTATATTATTCTGCTTTAAATCATGACGAATCTGTCCTTTTTTCTTCTGAATTAAAAAAAATTATAAATTACAATTCAAATTCTTTAGATGATTTTAAATTTATTGAAATCAGTAGTTTTTATATTGTTTTAACAATACTTGTAAACAAATTTTTTAAATTTATAGATTCTCTAGATGATTATTCTTATGATTTTCTTTTTAAATTTAAGTTATATAATTGTGAAGAATCTACCTTAAGATTTAATTTAACAAACAAGTGTGTTGATTATTATAAAGAGTACGGTATTCCAATTTGTTATAAAAATAATATTGAATCAGATATACTGTCTATTAATGAAACACTATTAAAAACTGATGGCGATAAATCAAAGTATTCGTTTGCAATTTATAATGATATTTTAATGTCATTAGGTTTGATTACGTTTATTAGTAGGACATTAATCGCAGAACAAATTTCAAAATATTATGAGAATGATTAAATATTCTTACATATTCTTTTTTCATTTTTAATATTTATAAAGTATATTCACTGAATTTTATATTTCATGGTTTAGTAGTTTCTTTTTCTTTAGTACAATTCCACTTAAATTAGTATATCTTTGTTTCGTTATGGTATTTTCCTATTGTGTAGAAAGTTTAAAAAAATACTTATGATATAAATAATTATAGACTAAATTTTTATAAAATTTTTTTAGTTAAATTTTTAAGGAGTTAGAGGGATATGCAAAGTACTTTATTTAATTATAATAATCAATCATTTAAATCTCAAAATAATTTTGATTCTTTCAAATTTCCTTCTACAAGATATCAGGGTAGTAAATTAAAACTCGTTGATTGGATAATTGATGAAACTAAAAATTATTCTTACGAAACAGTTTTAGATGCTTTTGGAGGTACTGGTTCTGTTTCTTATTCCTACAAAAAATTAGGTAAAGAAGTTACTTATAATGATTTATTAAAATTTAATTTTCAGTTCGGTAAAGCTTTAATTGAAAATAATGATATTAAATTAAGTGATGAATCAGTTGATTTTATTTTAAATCCACATAATGATATTGAATATAAAACAATTATACAAGATAATTTTAAAGACACATATTTTACGGATGATGAAAATAAATGGTTGGATATGGTTATAACAAATATGAACTATTTGGAGAATGAATATGAGTATGCGATTGCATTTTTTGCACTCTCTCAGTCTTGTATTATAAAAAGACCATATAACTTATTCCATAGAAAAAACTTGTATATGAGGACTTCGGATGTTAAACGATCATTTGGAAATAAAAAAACATGGGACACTCCCTTTATTGATTGGTTTTTAAAATTTGTTAAAGAAGCAAATCATAGTATTTTTAATAATGATAGATTTAACAAATCATTAAATTTGAATGCAATTGATATAAAAGACGAGTCTAAATATGATTTAGTTTATATTGATACACCATATATTTCTGAAAAAGGTTCAACTGTTGATTATTATGGATTTTATCATTTTTTAGAAGGTTTATTGCTTTATGAAAACTGGGAAAAGTACATAGATTATAAATCTAAACATAATCGTTTAATCCCTAAAAAAAATGTATGGAACGATAAAAAATTAATTTATAAAGAATTTGACAAACTATTTAATAAATTTCAAGATAGTATTTTAGTGGTTTCATATCGTAGTGATGGTATACCTTCTGAAAATGAACTCAATGAGCTTATTTCTCAATATAAATCTAATGTTAAAGTCAAAAAATATGGTAATTATAAATATGCATTATCTAAGAATAAAAAATCTGAAGAATTGTTGTTTATTGGTGAATGAAATGTTTGAGAAAGAAAAATTTAGAAATAGTTTGTTAGATTATTTTGAGGAATTTAAAAAAGTAGTAACAACTGAAGATAATGAATGGGTCGTAAAAGGATTTATAGATATTTATAAAAATATTTATACTATTTCTTTAGATACAAAAGTAATCTCTAAGATAATAGAGCTGATGATATTTCCAACAGTTTTAAAATTTGCTTCTGAACATAATTATAAAGTATTACCTGCAGAATATCAAAATCATTATCCAGACATAACTTTTATCACGGAAAACAATGAAAAAATAGCAGTTGATTTGAAAAGTACTTATTATAAAAATAAAAATACAGTTAATGGATTTACATTAGGTTCATTCACAGGATATTTTAGAAATAGAGATTCTACAAAAAATATCCTATTTCCCTATAATGACTATTCGGCACATTATGTTTTAGGTGTAGTTTATAGGAGAACAGAGCAAGATGTTGATGAATATAAAAAATACACAATTGATGATTTAAAAAGTATTTCTTCTGTTGCAAATGATTTTACTTTTTTATTACAAGAAAAATATAAATTAGCTACAGATAAACCGGGTAGTGGTAACACTAAAAATATAGGTTCAGTTAAGAAAATTAATGAATTAATAAATGGAAAGGGTCCTTTTTCTACAAGAGGAATTGATGTTTTTGATAATTATTGGATGAATTATTATACTAAAGATATGGCTTTAGCTATAGATTCAAAACCACCTTATAAAAATTTAGAAGAGTATGATTTATGGGTACAAAAACTTAATTCACAATAATTATTATTTTTGAGGCTGTAAATTTTTATAGGCTTAAACCATCTTTTTCTTTTTTATCAGTCCAATCTACCATTTGATAATATAAATAACTTAATATCCCATTTCTAGTTTTATATCGCTTTTTAATTATTTCTGGATCAGTATTTCTATAGTAATTATCTAATTTGTTTGATGTTTTTTCTATAAGACGGTTTTTAAGGTATAATAGTACCGGTCTATGAAATTAATTACATGTTTCTCCATAAATTGTTGTAATACTTCTGGAATTTCATCGTATTTGTTTATATATTCTTCATATTTTTGTTTTGCCAGATAATAGTTTGTTTCATGGAATATTTCTGTAAATTGTTTAGCATTAGTGTATATTTTATCTAATTCTTCTTCTGATAATTTGGTTCTTCTTTTACGTTTTAATTTAGTATATATGGTTCTTCTTAGGTGTATTATACATAATTGTTGTTTTATATTTAAATCATCCATTATATTTCTATACATTGGATATAAATCTGTTGTTATTGCAATTATTGGTTTATTGTGTAGTGATTCTTTGATAAATTGTTTTATCACAGTTGGTGATCTGTTTCGAACGATTTTTTCACTTATTGGAATCTCATAAACTGAGTCATAAATAGTTAATCTATAATGTCTTTTACCGTTTAAACGTAAAAATTGCTCATCATATAAGTAATAACCACTATATTTTGCTTTTTCATTAATAATTAGTATATTTTCATCTATTTTTAGCCAATTTTTAATAGTGGTGTGGGATACATCTATGTTTAAGAATATTTTGAAGTATGCTTTTATTTTTCTTAATGAATTATATCCTTTTTTATTATTTAAGGTATTTTATTCGATATTTGTTTAAAAAAGTATTTATTATCATCAAATAATGCTTTATTCTTTATTCCAAACTTTTGTCACAACTTTTACATTGATATTGTTGTTCTTTAAATTCAACAGATTTTCCTAGGATATTTTGCTTATTTTTAGTTATTGTATCCTTTTTAATTATTTTATGAGAACCACACTTAGGACATTCTGGATTGATATATTTAAAAGTGTTATTTTCATCTAATTCTAAAGAATAGTCATTAGAAAAAGAAGATTCTTGATTTAATCGTTTGTTCAAAGTTTCATTAAAATTAGGTTTTCCATCCATAAAATCGTAAAGTTTAAGTTGAATGAAATGTATACTATTATTAGAGATAGATTTGTTTTCAGTTTGCATATATACTTATTTATCTCTTTTTAAATATATATTTAACGCTTATTTTAATTCATATTTATAAATTAATAATTAATAATTTTCATAATACAATTATAAAGATAAATTTTTATTTATTTATAAAATTAAGTTATAAAACTAAAGAAAAAAATAGAAAACTTTGTAAAATTTTTTTTGCAAAAAAGCCTATACAATTTTACACTATCTTATTTTTTTAAAATATTAGTCTGTTTTTTATTTTTTATGATTTTTTTGAAAACAGGCTCGGGGATTATCTTTTTTCGTTGTTGTGGCTGATTTTTTTTATTATTTTCTTTAGTATGGTTTAGGGAAAATAATATTCTAGTTAATATTTT
>SUTP01000020.1 GCA_015062815.1 Methanosphaera stadtmanae
GGTAAAACATTAACTGCTGAGGTAGTAAATGGAGTAGCACATGCCGTATATCAATTACCATTTAATTATGGAGCATATGAACGTAACATAACAGCCGTATTCACACACAAAGCATACAATAAATTACAAAACACAACCAAGACAAAACTCATGCCAATACCTATAATCATAGGTTCCAATAATGTACAAATCAAGGATGAATACACACGCCCAACAATCACCGCACAAGTATACAACAGACTCAACGGTGCACCAATAACAGGCACACAAAAAATATCCATAAAATTTGACGGAAGAAGTTACACAGCCACAATGAAAAACGGAATAATCAAAGAAACACTACCAATAGACATATACCGTGGAGGAACACACACAGCAGAAATAGTAATAGGAACCAGCTCACAATACGAATCACTCAGAACCAACATAACCACACCAAACACAGAAAAATACACAGTAAAAACAACAAACATCACAACCAAAATCACCGGAACAACAACACAGCTAAAAGCAGTAATAGTAGACCAAAAAAATAAAAAACTAACCAAAGACATTAAAGTAAACATAAAAATCAATGGAGTAACATTCGCCAACACAATCGCAAGCAAAGGAAACATAAACGTAAACCTAAACAGAAAACTCAAAACAACCGACGTCATAACAATTACAACAAGTGAAAATGCATACTACAAAGCAAGCATAACACAAAAATAAAAAAATCATAAAATAATAAGAAAAAAGAGGAGATAAAAAAATCACCACATTACTAAATATGAATAATTAGTGGTGTGGTGTAGGTTCTCTTTTTTTGTGTTTTTTCTTTTTTCCCCTTTTATTTTTTTTGAATAGTTACTTGGGTGATTATTATCTTTTTTTTGAATCTTTTATAGTTTTAAAACTTTTTAGATAATCTATTGTATAATGTTTGAATTTGGTTATCTATGTTTTTAAATGATTTATGAAGTGGTGTTTAATTAATTTGGGATTATTATATTCATAGTATATTGAAAACAAGAGTTATACTTAATATACTTTGAAGATTTTTTAACAAGACTTCTTATACTTATTCTACTTTTAATATGTAGTTTATTTCTTATTTTTATGTAAATGGTATTCTTAAAACAAGTTATAATATTACTGGTGGTACTGTTAGTTATAATTTTGGTATATTAAATGCTGGAACTTATAGGGTTAATTTATTATATAAAGCAAGTAATTATAATTCAATTTCTAAAACTGTGACAGCAACGGTTAATAAACTAACTTCAAATTTGAAATTATTGGTAAGTTCAGTTAATTATGGTGATAATCTAACACTTAGGGCTAATATTACAGATAATAATTTTAAATTAGTGGATAATGGAGAAGTTTTCATTTATTGTAATGGAAAACTTAAAACATCATTCAATACTATGAATGGTATGGTTATATATGATTTTGGTAAATTAAAATCTGGAAAATACAAAGTTAATCTTTTATACAAAGCTAAAAACTATAAATCCATATCTAAAACAGTTAATGCAACAGTTAAAAAACTTTCACCATCAATTAGGCTAAGTTCAAATATAGTGGAATATGGAAACAGACCTGAAATTTCAATAAATGTAAGTTATAATAACAAAGAACTAAGTTTTGGTAACTATACAATATTTGTTGATGGAATTAAATATAAACAGGGTAAATATAAAGGTTATACTCAGCAATCACTTGGTCAGTATGCATCTGGAAAATACAAAGTTAATATATTATATAGGGATCCTAACTGTAATTCAATATCTAAAACAATTTATGTCACAGTAAATAAAGCAACTGCAGTTATTAAAACATTTAAGCAGAATATATATGAAAATGAAAATGCCAGTGCTATAATTAACATAACCAGCTCAGGGAACAGTAAAATAAGTTATGGAGCAGTTAACATAAAATTAGATGGAAAACTAAAAGCAACAATAACCAACACCAATGGTCAAATAAATTACAAGTTAGGAAAACTTTCGAGAGGTACACATAATATAAGCTATACATTTTCTTCAAATAACTTCAATACTATTACAGCCGGTAGTACTATTGTAGTTAATAAATTAAGAGATGCTCAATTATGGTTTGATTCAGAATATACTAGTATAATCACAGATAAAAACTCAGAGAAAATAGGTGTACATTTATATTCTGATGATGATATGTATAATGGAACAATTAACTATTATGTGGATGAAAGATTTAGTAACTCTGTAAGAATAACCAATATAACCTATTTAAGAGAATATGATTATTATTCTGCAGGAGCATCTTTAACCTTAAATTTCACCTCAGGAACACATGAAGTCAAAGTGGTATTTGTAAAAAGAGGATTTAATTCTCTATCAGATAAAATTACAGTATATGTTAAAAATGCAGTATATGTAAGTGCATCTGGAAGTGATAATACTGGTGATGGTTCTTTAGTAAGACCTTATAATACCATTAATAAAGCTATAAAAGAAGCTCCAAATGGTGGAGTGGTTAATTTATTAAGTAACTTCACAACATTAGGTGTAAATCAAATAAAAATAACTAAAAATATTACAATACATCAACAAAAAGATGCTCATATTAGTATTACAACGGATAATGATAAGTTATTTGTTATTCCAAAAAATATTAAAGTAAAACTGGAAGATGTATTCATTATTGATTCTGTCTCAGGAACAATCTTTGATAATAATGGAACATTAATAATGGATAATTGTTTCTTCAGAAATGATTTTATAAATAGTATTTATGTAAAATCAGTTAAGTCAATTATACACAACAGAGGTACTTTAATTATTCAAAATAGCTTATTTGGTGAAAATAAGGGTGCATCTTTAGGTGGTGTGATTCATTCATTCAGTGGAAAATTAGAAATATACTATTCATTGTTCTATGATAATTTCATACAATCAACAGAAGAATATATGGGTTCTGGTGGATGTATAATGGTGGAAAATACTAATACTATTATTAAGGATTCATTTTTTGAAACCAATTCAATATCAGGTATGGGTGGAGCAATATTTAAACAAAATGGTAATTTAATAGTTAACAATACACTATTTTCAGGTAATACTGCTGGTGGTGGTGGTGCAATATCTACAGTGGATACTTCATCAACTTCAACATTAAATGTAGAGAATTCATCTTTTGAGAACAATAATGCTAATTATCGTGGAGGTTCCATATCTATTGATGGAACTAGAAATGTAATTATTAACAATAATAATTTCATAAATAGTACTGTCATACATGATTTCTATGATTATGATATATATAAAATGGGTGGAAGAGTAATTTCAGCAGATAATACATATAATATTAACATTGAAGATAATTATTGGGGTGAAACTTATCCTACGTGGGGTAAAGTTATAGGAGGAATCTCACAACCAAATTATTATTATACTAATCCACTGGATTTAGATTAATATTTAATCTTTTTCTATTAACTTTTTTTTTAGATCTTACATTAGAAGTTTGAATAGTATTGTTTTTAATGTTTCAGATTCTTCTTTTGTTATTTTTGATGTTACATTTGTTTCCCAGTTGTTGATTATTTCGATTAGTTTGTCTGTTTTTTTGATTCCTTTTGGTGTGAGTTTTACTATTTTTCTTCGTCTGTTTGTGGGATCTTCTATTCTTGTTATGTATTCAAGATTTTCAAATTTTCTTAGTATTTTTGCTGTGTATGCATCACTTACTTTGAATAGTTCTACTAATTCTTGTTGGGTTGTATTATCACTGAATCGTATTCTTATAAGAAATGGTAGTTCTTTTCTTGTTAAATTTTCATCTGTGTAGTTCTTTTTAATGTATTCTCCATAATTGGATATTAATTCTTCTACGTAATGATAAATAAAGATATTTTGTTTGTTTTCTTCTTTGAATTGTTTTGGTAGTTTCATATTATCTGTTTTATGTTTTTGTTTTTTTTATGTAATAAACTTTTTTAATTGTAAATATTTAATTTAGTAAACAATTAATTTTATTAACTATTGAAGTTATAAATAATTATTGAAAAATAATCATAAAAAAATTTTAAGCAAAAAATAAATATTATACAATAAAATAATTCAAAGGAGATAATCATATGACAAAAAATTTAGTAATATACTATTCAAGAGCAGGACAAAACTATGTAAATGGAGATATAGTAGATTTAGAACGTGGAAATGCAGAAATACTAGTGGATTATATAAAAGAATTTACTAATGCTGACACATTCCGTGTTGAAACATTAAAAGAATATCCAATAGATTATATGCAGACCACAGAAATAGCACAAGAAGAATTAAATAATAATGCAAGACCAGAACTCAAAGAACAATTAAATGACATATCAGATTATGACATTATTTACATAGTTTCACCTAATTGGTGGGGAACTCTTCCAATGGCAATGTTTACCCAACTGGAAAAATTAGATTTTTCTGATAAAATTGTTAAAACATTAATTACTCATGAAGGTTCAGGACTTGGAGATTCAATGAAAGACATTAAAAAACTATGTGAAGGTGCAGATATCAAAAAAGGATTAGCAATACAAGGTGCCCAGGTAAAATCAAGTAAATCAAAAGTTGAAGGATGGATAGAATAAGAAAGTCATTCAATGATTAATAATAATTTACAGAAATTATGGTATAGGATGGTTTTTTAATGGAAAAGAAAAAATTCTCAGTAGATTTAAGTAAAATGTCACAAGAAGAAATAACAGAATCCGTTAAACAGACAAAATTATTATATAAATTTAATCATACAGAACCTATGACTGAAGAATATAATCAAATATTAAAGGAATTATTGGATAATAACATAGGTGAAAACAGTACTATTACAACACCATTTAGTGGAACTGCATTTAACCATATGAAATTAGGAAACAATGTTTTCATAAACAGTAACTGTTTAGCTATGGCAAGAGGTGGAATAATAATTGAAGATGATGTGATGTTAGCAGGAAATGTACAATTATTATCAAACAATCATGATGAATACAACAGACAAATAATAACATGTGAAGAAATACTTATTAAAAAAGGAGCATGGATTGGAGCAGGAGCAACCATACTGGCTGGTGTAACAATAGGAAAATATGCAATAGTTGGAGCCGGAGCAATAGTTACAAAAGATGTACCGGACTATGCAGTAGTAGTAGGAACACCTGCAAAAGTAATTAAAACTTTAGATAAAGATAAATTCCCTCAATAACATTAAGGTTTTTCTTATGACAACAGTATCAGTGAAAAATAAGAAAGAATTAACAAAACAGGAAGAAGAAGTTCTTGAAAGATTCAAAGAATTTCAAAAAGCAATGATAGAAAAAGATTATTCAAAACTTAATGAAATAATTCATGATAACTATACACTAACACATATGTCTGGAAAAACACAAACAAAAAAGGAATATATAAATGAAATCATGGATGGAACACTAAACTATTATAAATCAACTATAATCAATCCCACCATAACCATACAAGACGAAAAAGCAATATTAAAGGCAGATGTAACATTAGATGCAAAGGTATATGGAATGAAAGGAACATGGACTCTACATTCACAACAAAGCATGAAGAAGATAGATAATAAATGGTACCTATACAAATGGGACAATACATGAGGAGATAAATTAATGAAAGATGTGATATTATTAACAGGTGCTGGTCAAATAGGAATGGCCATCGCTAGACGAATAGGATTTGACAAAAAAATAGTTATCGGAGATAAATCATTAAAAAATGCAGAAAATATCTCTAAAACTATGATGGAAGCTGGATATGATGTGGAATATTATGAATGTGATATATCCAGCCGTGAATCAATACAAAATCTTATAAAAAAAGCACAGGAACATGGTGAAATAGCATATTTTATAAATGCTGCAGGTGTTTCACCATCACAGGCACCTATAGAAACAATACTTAAAGTAGATTTATATGGTACAGCAGTACTACTTGAAGAAGTAGGAAAAGTAATTAAACCTGGAGGTACAGGTGTAATAATATCATCACAGTCAGGACATCGTATGAAACAATTAGGTGCAAAGATAGATGAACAATTAGCAACCACACCAACAGAACAATTACTGGACTTAGAAGTTCTCAGGGTAGAAAACATAGAAGATACTCTTCATGCATATCAGTTAGCAAAAAGATGTAATGTAAAAAGAGTAATGTATGAAGCATGTCGTTGGGGAGAAAAACAGGCAAGAATCAACTCTATTTCACCAGGTATTATAGTAACACCATTAGCATTAGATGAATTTAATGGACCCCGGGGAGATTTCTATAAAAACATGTTTAAAAATTGTCCATCAGGAAGACCTGGAACAGCTGATGAAGTAGCAAATGTTGCTGATTTACTGCTTAATCCACAGGGATCATTTATCACAGGTTCTGACTTTTTAATTGATGGAGGAGCAACAGCATCATACTTCTATGGTAAATTAAAACCAAGTAAATAAGAATGGGATATTAAAAGGGGAGTGTAATAATATGAATGAAACAATATTTGGATTTGGATGTATGAGATTACCTCAAAAAGATGATAAAAATCCAAAAAGTATAAATCAAGAACTGTTTAATCAGATGGTAGATTATTATATGAGTAAGGGATTCAACTACTTTGACACATCATTTGCTTATCATGATGGGTGTTCAGAAACAGCTATTAAGGAAGCAATAGTAAAACGTTACCCTAGAGACTCTTACTTAATAGCAGATAAAATACCAACATGGTTACTTAAAGAATATGATGATAATCAAAAATATGTGGATATAATGCTTGAAAGACTAGAAATTGATTATTTTACAGATTATTTATACATAATATCAATGAATCATGGAATAAATTAGCTATTAATGCTAACTCATTTGATTATATAATAAAAGCTAAAAAAGAAGGTAAAGCAAAACAAATAGGATTTAGTTTCCATGGTATGCCTGAATTATTAGAACAAACATTAAGTGAACATGCAAAAGATATTGATTTTGTACAATTAGAAATCAACTATTTAGACTGGGAAGATCCAGTATTACAGGCAAAGAAATGTTATGATATCTGCTCTAAATACGGATTAGATATTTATGTAATGGAACCAATAAAAGGAGGAGCATTACTAACAGGTTCTGAAGAAATAAAAAATGACTTCAAAGAATTTAATCCAGAAAAAAGTATGGCAAGCTTTGCATTAAGATTCTGTGCATCACTGGAAAATGTGAAAGTAGTCCTAAGTGGAATGAATAAAATGGAAGATGTTATTGATAATTGTGAAACATTCACAAATTTCGAAGCACTAACACAGGAGGAATATGTATTTCTAGAAAAAGAAGCTGAAAAATTCAGAAAAGCCCTAGAAATACCATGTAGTACTTGTAATTATTGTGTAGAACATTGTCCTAAAAATATTCCAATACCAGAATACTTTAATCTCTATAACAATTACAAACAAGCACCTGAAAATATTTTACCTAATTTCTATTATAAAACATTATCAAACGAGAGAACAAAAGCTGGTGACTGCATAGAATGTGGTGTATGTGTAGATTATTGCACACAAAAAATCAATATTCCAGAAGAACTTAAGAAAGTCAGCGAACATTTTGATAAATAGTCCACACTCTCCAAAAAATATAATAAAAATGTTAAACATATAAAATAACTCATCAATTTTTCTATAAAAAATTTAAATAATGGAAAAATTAATATTCTAACATTAATACTAATTAATTATGGAGTAAGGATTATGAATGTTGTAATAAAACAAGATGAAAAAATATTTTCATTTTTCAATTTTATACAAAAACAATTTGAATTTGTTAAAGAGGTAAATGTTAACAAATCCAAAGACAGTATAAATTTACATAATGAATTGTATAAATTAGTATTAATTAATACAGGTACTTTCACAAAGTTTTCACCAGTAATTAAAAATAACTTATTAGAAATTCCAGAATTTAGGGATGATTTGTTTTATTACTACACAAGTTCAAGTACAATGATTCTATATTTATGGAATTTTTTAAAAGAATATTTAGAACAATATATTTATTTAACTTTAAATAATCAACCTGCCGATTTTGATTATAAGTTATATCAGAGATTATAATATTTATAGATAATCTTTCAAAACTTATGTTTAATATGTTCAAACTTGTAGATAAAAAGATAAAAAATGAAATAAACTCAAATGATTACCAAAATCAATATAATAGTTATATAGAAGAATTTGAAGAATATGAAAAAGAATTTTACTTAAACAGTTATGAAACAGAAGAATCTGAAACTAAAAATAATTTTATTAAAGAAGTTAATAATAACCTGGAGTTTATGAAATATGAACTTGAATAATCCATTTGTAGATACATATACTTATTACATATCTTTTTAAATATGAACCAGAACATAATTTAACAATACGTCTCTTTAATTTTAAACATTAATGAGACTTGGCATAAATTTGATAAAAGTCTATTTGTGGATTTTGACTCTGCAGATTTTGTAAAAAAGTTCAATGAAGAAATAATTTTAATGTTATTATAATTTTTCTTCATTATATATTTAGTATGAATGTTATTTTTCAATATCATAACATATATGAAAGCCTAACTTTCTAATCATATCCAAATCTTCATTAAATGAAACTCCCAATGTAGTAAGCATATTACCTAATATTGCAGAATTACTACCAGACATAAAAGCATTTTTTCCATGATCAACTAATAAACTTCTACCACCAGCCATACGTATAAAAGAACTTGGATTGATGAAACGAAATATTGCAATAATACGACAAACTTCATCATTATCTAATACGATATTATCACCAACAGGTGTACCTGGAATAGGATTTAAAACGTTTATAGGGATGGATTGTATATTTAAATCACGTAAGGTTAATGCAAGTTCAATTCTATCTTCAAAACTTTCACCTAAACCAAAAATACCACCACTGCATGTTAAAATATTATTCTCATTAATCTTTTTAATAGTCTCAAGTTTATCCGTGTATGAATGAGTAGAACATACGTGAGGAAAATACTTTTTTGAACATTCTAAATTGCAATGAATACGACTAACCCCAACATCCTTTAATTTATTAATTTCATTTGAACTTAAAAATCCAAGAGATACACAAATATTAATGTCCTTCTTTATTTTTTTTAATTCTATAATAGTTTCTAGAATCTCATTAAACTCTTCAGATGAGATTTTACGTCCTGATGATACATAGCTGATTCTCTTAAAACCATGATTATATAAGTTTAAGGTCTCTTTTATAAGTTTATTCTTATTCATAAGTGAATATTTTTGAATTTTTGTATCATAATATACTGATTGTGCACAGAATACACAATTTTCACTGCATTCACCACTTTTAACATTAATTATTGTACATGCATCAAAAGTGTTTCCACAGAAATGTTGTCTTATTTCATCTGCTGATTGACATAACTCTTTTAAAGGTACATTTATTAAAGATAATGCTTCTTCTCTGGTTATATCATGGCCATTAATAATTTTATTTTTCAGACTTGTAATATTCATAATTTTAACCATATAATACTAATATACATATATGTGGGAATATATTTTAATATTTTAACTATAAAATATTATTAATAAGTTTATCGAAAAAATATCGTTGATAGGAGGGAATGTTATGTTTAATCAATTGGAATATTTTAAGAAAACATCTGAAACTCTTAAAGAAGCTACATTAGCTGAGAATAATCGTTCACCATTAAAAGAAACATTACTTTTTATTCTTTTATATATTGCCATGTTTCTTATTACTGGATTATTCACGTATGTAATAACTATTGGTATTCCTGTGGATTCGGATTATTTTGTACTGTTATTATCAGGTTCTTTTATAGTTTCAATTATAATAACACTTCTTGCAATTACAAAGATTGAAAAACGTAGTTTAAGAAGTATTGGATTTAGTCATGAAAATGTAGTACCTAATTTAGTTAAAGGATTAAGTATTGGATTTATAATGTTTATACTAGTAGTTGTTATTGGTATGCTTTTAGGTCAGTATACTTTTAATGGATTTGATTTTTCATCATTGTATCTGGCTATTCCATATATTATCGTGTTTATTATTCAACCGTTTGGAGAAGAAATATATACAAGAGGATGGATTATACCATTATTTTCAAAAAATTACAGTGTGTTCATATCTATTGTAGTTTCCACATTATTCTTTGTTGCAGGACATATGGGTAATAATGGTTTTAATCTTATTGCATTAATTAATATAATGCTGGTTAGTGTTTTATTATCATTATTGTTTTTAAAATATGATAATATTTGGATTTGTGGTGCATTTCATTCTGCATGGAATTTTACTCAGAGTTATCTGTTAGGATTTAATGTAAGTGGTCTTAATACAAGTTCTATTATGCATTTTAGTCAATCTGCTCCTAATATTATTAATGGTGGTGCTTTTGGTCCAGAAGCTGGATTAATTACTACAGTTATATTTATACTTGTAATAATTCTGTTATGGAAGGTAGATATTTAGATATTTTCAGTAGATATTTAGCAAATAATTAACTATTTAACATAAAATCACAAGGAGAATAAAATAATGAAACATAAATTAATTAGCATATTAATAATAAGCATACTCATAGGATGTGCAATAACAACAATATATGCAGCAAGTAGTGAAGAAACTACTGCAAATCAAATACTAAATGAAAAATACTCAGAAAACAGTAAGATATTAGTAGTATACTTTTCCAGAACTGGAGAAAACTATAATGTTGGAAATACGGAAGTAGGAAATACTGCAATGATAGCTTCATATATAAAGGAATATCTAAAAGCAGATTCCTATGAAATAATACCAAAAAATAAATATCCAACAGGATATGATGAATGTCTAGACATAGCTAAGAAAGAACAAGAACAAAATAGCAGACCTGAAATAGAAAAAAAAGTAGAAAACTTAGATCAATATGATACAATATTCATAGGATATCCAATATGGTATGGTGATACTCCAATGATAATAAACACTTTCCTTGAAGAAAACAACTTGGAGGGAAAAACAGTATTATTATTCAATACACATGAAGGCTCACAGGATGCTGGAACATATAATAAAATAGCAGATAAATTATCATCATCAAAGGTAAATAAAAAAGGACTAGCAGTACAAGGACAAACAGCAAGAACAACAGAAGGAAAAGAACTGACAATAAACTGGTTAAAACAACAGGGATACTAAAAAAAAATATCAAATAAGTAGGAGAAAAGTGGAATGATAAAAAGAATAATCATTAATATATTACTGCTAATATTAACATTACTTGAATTTTCAAAAGTCTACTTAACACCAGAAATACATGAAATCATTGGTATAACATTAATAATACTCATAATAATACACCTAATACAAAACAAGAGATACCTGCAATCAATCAATAAGACAAGAACTGGAAACATATTATTTATAACAAACATTCTCCTACTGATAACTTTTACATTAACAGTACTCACAGGACTACTGTCAAGTCAGTTAATACCAATACTAAATATACATCAAATAACAACCAACTACTTACACAAAATATTAGCATATATAACATTAATATTAATCTCAATACACTTAGGACTTAACTTAAACAAAACATTTAAGAAAATAGAAGATAAAATAAGGAATAAAAAACTAGAACAAACAATAAAAGTAATTATTATTCTAATAGGTATAATCTCTTTCATACAATTAG
The DNA here is from genome assembly GCA_015062815.1 of Methanosphaera stadtmanae. Lineage (GTDB taxonomy): Archaea > Methanobacteriota > Methanobacteria > Methanobacteriales > Methanobacteriaceae > Methanosphaera > Methanosphaera stadtmanae_B. Next base: position 11,760 of record SUTP01000020.1, read on the forward strand.
ATTACCTAAATCATTTAACGGGAAACATTGGATTTTCAACAAACAATACAAACATAATAATAAACACACTACAATATTTATCAGTAGTACTTGCAATAACATTAATTACACATCAATTAAATAAAATAAGCTCCTAAAACGTAATCATAAAAAAAGTGGTAGTAATTAGTAGTTTCTCTTTACTACTAATTTTGAACTATCAATATCTATAACTTCAACTATTTCATCTGTTTCTAATTCTTCATCAGATACTGCTATCCATGTCTCATTATCTACTATAACTTTACCTATTTTCTCAGAATTAATATTTTCAGTTACTTTTGCTTTTTTTCCTATTAACCGTTGTGAGTTATATTTTTTATCTGAACTTTTTTCATTAATTTTCTTTGATAATGGTCTGGATATGATAATACAGATTATTGTCACAATACTAAATCCGATTAATTGTGTTGTAACATCATAGGATAAATAATTTAGTACAGCAGCAGTCACTGCTCCAATTCCAAGGGATAATAAGTAAAATGTACTTGTACCTAATTCTATAATAAACAGGATTAATGCAAATATTATCCAGAATTCAATATTTATCATTGCTTATCACTATTTTCTTCATTTTCTATAATTTTTTCTTTAATGTCTTCATCTTTGAATAATTCTGCTATTCCACCTAATGATCCAAGTACTCCTGATACTTCTGTTGGAAGGAATATTTTAGTTGAATTACCATCTGCTATTTTCTGTAATGATTCAAGGTATTTTATAGCTATTAAATCATTTGTTGGATTTCCATTATGTATTGCTTTATATGTTAGTTCTGTTGCCTGTGCTTGTCCTTCAGCTATAGTGATTTCCTTAAATTTCTCTGCTTCAGCTACTTTTTCTATAGATAATGCTTTACCTTCTGCTTCAAGTATTGCAGCTTGTTTATCTCCTTCTGCACGTTTAATTTCAGACTGTTTATATCCTTCAGATTCCAGTATTGCTGCTCTTTTCATACGTTCAGCTTTTAATTGTTGACTCATTGCATCTACAATATCTTGAGGAGGTTCTATTCTTTGTATTTCTACTCTTACTACTTTACTTCCCCATTTATCTGTTGCCACATCTAATACTTCTCTAAGATTAGCATTTATCATTTCTCTTGATGTTAATGTCTGATCTAATTCAAGGTCACCAATAATATTTCTTAAGTTTGTCTGTGCTAGTTTTGTTAATGCCTGATAGAAATTCACTACATTATATGTTGCATTTACTGGATCTATAACTTCATAATATATTACACAGTCAACTACAACTACAGTATTATCTTTTGTAATTACTTCCTGAGGTGGCACATCAACTACTTGTTCTCTCATGTCTACTTTTTGAATATTCTCAAAGAAAGGCAATATTAAATTTAATCCACTGTCTGCTGTTCTACTGTAGCTTCCTAATCTTTCAACTACTCCTTTTTCAAAAGGTCTTAGTATAGTTATGGATTTATAAGCTAATATTATTATTATAATTATTATTAGATATTCTATCATTTCCTCCACCTGTTTGTATTGTAATATTTACTTATGATTTATAGGATATATACTTTTTAGTTTTTTCATGACTTTTTGGAAGAAATATTTAATAACTTAAATTAGTTAGAAAGAATTAATAATATAAATAATACTTCTTAAAATCATTAGGTGAAAATTATAATGGATACTAAAATAGTTGAATTGAATACAGATATATACGAACAATTAACATCAATGAAATCTTCAAATCAAACTTTCACTGATTTAATCATTGATTTAATAAATGATGATTACCGATACAATCAACTCAAAGCATTTTTCAATAACAAAGACAATATATCAGAGAATTTAGCAGAAAGTCTTGATAATAATCTTAGCTTAGACTTCATAACAGAAGTGTTTGATGAAGATGTTCGATATACAATATCCCTTAAAATACCTAATATTAAGGATAATTATTCAATTATAGTTTCTGAAGATAATTTAGAAGAATATGATAAAAACAGAACCTTAAATCAAAACACTAAAAATATGGAAATAGAATTGTTCACTTTTAATAGATTATTTGAAATAGGAATTGATGATGATACAATAAAATACTTAAATTCTGATTTAAATAATGATTATACCACTAATAAAAAGTATTATACACTAAATCATGTCCTAATAAGATCTATTAATAACATAATTGAAATGTTAGTAAATCATAAACTAAAACTTCTTAAATTTGAAGAAAAACTACTTGAAAAGATTAATGAATCTCCAGATTTTAGAATAATACTCAAAAATGAAATAGAATTAAATAAAATCAAAAGAATATTCAATAAAGAAATATTTAACAGGTTAAGTTAAATTTCTATAATTTATAAAATAGGTAAAGTTTTTCAATAATAAATTTTATAACTTTTAGATTATTCTATCAAATAGAACAATAACACCCAAAAATCATTCTATTAAAACGAATAAAAATAGGTATTTTTTGTTCTGTTCATAAGAATAGTTAAATATAATAATACACATAAATTATAAATAGTGATAAAAATGAACAATATTCTTTCTAATTATATTAATCATCAGTTAAATGAAGTGCCATCAGTATTAAATAGAAGATTATCCTCTTTTAAGGGAATTAAATACAATCAAAGAGATGATTTTAATATTTTGAAGAAAAGAATAGATGATTACCTAAATAAGGATAGTGATGAACGATTTTTCTTATTACCTGGTCTTAGAGGAGTGGGTAAAACAACATTATTATTCCAGATATACGAGTATTTACTCAAACAAAAAGATATATCTCCAACAGACATATTGTACATTTCATGTGATGATATAAATGCAACAGAAGAAACTAATTTAAAAGAAATAATTGAAACATATTTAGAAAATATTCATAATACCACTCCTGCATTATTAGAAAAACCTATATTCTTATTAGCTGATGAAGTACATTATGATACGAATTGGGCTTTAAATACTAAAATCTTATATGATAAATCACCATATATTTTTATGATACTTACTGGAAGTTCATCATTACACTTAGATTATAATGCTGATGCTGCAAGAAGGTTAAAAATTCATGATATACTACCATTAAATTATTCAACACATTTAAAATTAAAATATAATTATTATACCAGTATTTCAGAGGATTTAATAAATGTATTATTCACAGGAAATATTGAAAATGCACAAAAAGAAGAAAATAAGATAAATAAAGACTTAATAAATAATATCAATTACACTCCTAATGACTGGGAAACTTATTTTAAATATGGTGGCTTTTGCACAACCTTAAATAAAAAATATATTACAGATATGACAGGTGAATTATGGAATATAACTTCAAAAATAATAACACAGGATATAACACCCACATTTAATTTAAATAAAAAAACTCAAGATAATGTATACAGAGTTTTGGTATTAATATCTTCACAAAAACCAGGTGAAATTAGTCAAAACAAGGTTGCAGCAAGTTTAAGTAAAAGTACAAGTGTTATTAATAATATATTCAATATATTAGAACAGACAAAAATAATTTTTCATTATCAGGCATATGGTGGTGCTCAAACACAGTCTAAAAAATCATGGAAGTATTATCTTGCAACAGCAAGTTTAAAAAATGGTGTAAATAAAAAATTTGGTCATACAATAACAGATCAAAGAGATTATGATGGAATATTACTGGAAAATCTAGTGGCATCCTCATTATATAATCTTAAAAATCAATTTAGATATGATCCAAATAATATATTTAATGTATTCTATGATAAAAATAAGGGGGGAGTAGATTTTATAATACAAAAAGAATTCAATAAACCAATACCAATAGAAGTAGGACTGGGTAATAAAAAGGATAAACAAGTAAGAAAATTTTTAAATAAATATAATAGTTCATATGGAATAATTGTCTCAAATAAAACAGATAAAATTGAAAAAGAGGATAATATAATTTACATGTCACCAAAAACATTTTCATATATATAAGTAATCATTTAATAATAGATATCTAATTAATCATTGCTTTAGATTAAAAGCTGATATAAATAAAGTATCAGTTAATTATGTAGTCATATATTTCCTGTTTTACTTCTTCTTTTAATTTTAATTTCATCTTCACTATTGGGTTTTCTTGTCCGTTATCATCAGGGATTGTTGTTTGTTTATAATCTATGGGTGTTACTTGTCCCATGTAGTAGAATTCTTTTCCTTCATCATCACTTTTATTGATGAATAAGTAGAATTTGTTTTCGTTTTCTTTGTATTTAATGATTTGTTGAACTTCTTTTGATTCTATTTTTAGGTTTGATCTTGTCATCCAGTTGAATTCTTTTTTGTTTATGAATTTATCTTCATATTGTGTTGATTTGGATATTGTTTCTTTTTTATGATATGTGACAAATATTGGGCAATGTAATTTATTTGTTATATCATCTTTTGTTCTGTATCCATATATTGTTGATGAATCATTGGATTTGAAGTTTAATAGTCTTACAGCATCTTCTCTTGAGTATTTTTCATATAGTTTAAATGGATCTTTTGAATATTCATGAGAGTACTTGTCTTCATATAGTGTTAGTCCTAAAGTTATTAAATCGTTTATATTATCTTTAAATTCTTTGTGTTCCAATAGTTTTTTAAATTTCCTGTCTATTGATATAGTTTTATCTTTTTGTTCATAGAAGTTTATTTTTTCATATTCTTCCTGGTCTTTTCTTTTATAGAATTTCTTATTGAGTACGTTTAGTGCATGTACTGAAGATATTTCATCATTATAACAGTAATTTCCATATTTTATTAACTCTTTTATTATGTTTAATTCATGTGGTCTTTTACCATTTGCTATTTTTGTTGATATGAATTTCAGGTATAATAATTCTTCTTTTGATAAGTTAACTTGTACTGTTTTATCTAGTTTTACCAGTAATTCTGGATATGTTGATTTTTTTCCTTTTGCATAGGATAATATGAACATGGGGTCTAATTCATCATATTGATAGAAATCTATTAATGTTGGTGTTTTTCCAAGTTTGTATTTTAAGTTTCTATATTTTTCTCGGATAAATGATAGTTTTTCCAGGCTTGCATCATTGATTGATTTATATATTTTTTCTTTTGCTATTTTGTCAAAGTTTATTGTTGAGTTTCCGATTACTGTTGTATCAGTTGAGATTATAAATCTTCTCATTGTATCTTTGTTATATGTCCGGTCTCCGGATAATGCCACGGGTATTAGATAATTGTTATCATAGTTACTTATAAAGTCTAGTATTACCACGTATTCCTTGTCATATGATTTTCTTAATCCTCTTCCTAGTTGTTGTATGAATATTATGCTTGATTCTGTTGGTCTTAGCATTACTATTTGGTTTAATTCTTTAATGTCTACTCCTTCATTAAATATATCAACACTAAAGAGGTAATCCAGTTTGTCTACTGATTCTTCATCACTGGTTAGTCTCATTATTGCTTCTTCTCTTTCTTCTTGTGAGTTACTTCCACTAAGACTTAATGTTTTATATCCTTTTTTATTGAATTTTTCTGATAATTTCACTGAGTTTTCTATATTGTTACAGAATATTAATCCTTTTACTCGTTCTCCACAATAATTATAGTATTCCAGGTTTTCTATGATTTTATCTACATGTTGATCACTTATATCATTTGCATCTACTGGGTCACTTATTCCAAAGTAATGAAAGTCACATAGCATGTTTTCTTCCAATGCTTTTTGTAGCCGTATTTCATAGATTATATTATGGTCAAATAATTCATAGATATCAAAATCATCAGTTCTGTCTGGTGATGCACTCATTCCTAAATAGAATTTTGGAGTAAAATAATCCATTATTTTCTGGTAACTTGGTGCTCCAGCACGATGTACTTCATCAATCACAATATAATCAAATTCATCTTTTCTAAAACTTGTATATATTTTTTCTTTTGACATCATTTGTATGGTACTAAATAGGTATCTGGCTTTAGTATCTTTACTGTTTCCTGATAAGAGACCAAAATTATCTTCTTCAAATACTTTTTTAAAGGTATTTAATGCTTGTTTTGCTATTTGTTCACGATGAACAATAAATAATACTTTTTCTGCCTTTACTTCTTTTAATGCAAATGCTGAAGCATATGTTTTACCTGTTCCTGTTGCACTAATTAGGAGTCCACGTTTTTCTCCACTATTTACAAGTTTTACAAAGTTTTGGATAAATTCATTCTGCATGGCATTTGGAGTGAAAACTTCTATATGATTTTTGTTTTGAACAGTATATTTTGGTTTATTATCCCTGTATAACTTAGTATATTCTGTAATATAATCTTCAGCCTTAACAGATTCATTCCAGTATTCATTGAATGATTCAAGTAAATCTGTTGTGAATTGATCATTTTTATCATATGTGCTGTAAATATTCCATTCCTTGTTTTTCATCAAAGCATTAGCTGTTAAATTACTGCTTCCTACTAAAATATTGAATTTACCATCTTTGTTAAAAAGATATCCCTTTGTATGAAAAGCAACATTATCAGATTTAAATATTCTGACTTCAATATTATCTAAACTAATAAGTGATTTAATAGCATCAGGTTGTGTGAAATAATTATAATCAGTTGTTAATATTTTACCCTTTGATTTTATATCCTTTAATATTTGAAGAAGTGGGGTTATTCCACTACCTGTAATAAATGCTACACTCATGAAAAATTCATCACATTTTTCAAGTTCCTTCTTTATAACATTTAATACTAATAAATCCTTTTGTGGACTATTTAGAACTAGTTTATTTTCATACATGGAATTTTACCTCATAATTCTTCTAATAGATAATTTACTACTTCAATATCTGCATCAAGCCAGTTTACATCCAAGAGATTTGATTTATTTAGCCATTGATAATCATCATGTTCAAGTAATGTAAATTCTGATAATAATTCACATAGAAAACAATGCATAACTAAGTGAAATGTAGGATAATCATATTCTATTGTTAACAGGAATTTATTTATTTTAATATCACAGTTTAATTCTTCTTTGATTTCACGAATTAATGCTTTTTCACGTGTTTCATTAGAATCAATTTTTCCACCAGGAAATTCCCATAATCCTTTAAATTCTCCATAACCTCTTTGTGTAGCCAGGAATTTATCATCATTTTTTATAATTGCTGCTACTACTTCAATATTTTTCATAATTGTTCGATCCATTCAATGTATAATTAATATTATGTTTAAAAAATCATAAAAAACTTGTCTAAAATGTCATTATAGTTGGATATGATCATAAATTATACATTTTTAAATAATTTTAAATTTATTAGATAAAATAATTAGTATAATAGTTATTAATCTGAACATTGATTGTATTTTATACCAAAATTTTAGTAATATTAATATACTTTGAAGTAATAATATATGTTTGGTGAATATCAAAAATTATGAAATACATAATAAAAATACAAAGAAATAGATCTATTCATCTACCATTAAAAATCAAAAATCATTTAAAATCAGAAGGATTGGACAAGGTGGAATGGATTCTAAATTACAACAATTACACCGTGCAAATTAATTTTCTAAATTATGTAAAAACACCTGAAGATAAGCTATATGGAGATATCCAGAAAGTATATAGAAATATTTATACAAAATCAATGATTAAAATTCCAAATATGATATATAACTATTTTAATTGTCAAACATTTGATTATATTATTCTTGATGTAAAGGATGAGCTTATTTTAGTTAGTTCACAAAAAAGAATTGAATTATCTGAAATATCTGGATTAATTAAAGACTCAGGGAGTGAATATTAAATGCTTAAGATAATGTTAAATTATGATTTTCTTGAAGCTTTAATATTTGAAGATCATGAAAATCACGAAAGAGCCAATAAAATAGTTAATGTCATAGATGAAAGTCATTTTTTGTATATCCCTAGTTATGTTTTATCAGTTATAATGAAAAAGTTGTCAAATTATGGCTATGACACCAATATCAAATTTCTTGAGAATATTAATATGACTACTAGAATTGATTACAATATCAATAAACCATTATTTTTAAGTGCATATGAATTATTTAAATCAAATGATTCATTTAGTTTTCTTGACTGTATAACAATTAACTACATGAAATCAAAGGAAATAAAATATATAATTTCATTTAATGAAGAATTAGATCAAATAAAAGATATAAAACGCTTATATAAATTAGATGAATATAATTCTAATAGTTTAAACTTTCGTAATTAATTAAAATCATAATATAATAAATTGAACCTATTCATTTATGACATGGAGGTTCAATAGACATATTATATTATAAATATTTAATGAATGATATATATTAATAGCAATATTGTATTCTTTATCTATGTAATTATTAAATTAAGGTGAATTAATCGTGCTTTTATCTATTATTATTCCAGTATATAATTCTGAGAAAACTATTAAGAAAGCTTTGGATTCTATTTTTGAACAATCATTTAATGATTTTGAGATTATTTGTGTTGATGATTGTTCTACTGATAATACTTTAAATGTTATTGATGAATATTTTCATGATAATGAAAAGATTAAAATTCTAAGTAATGATACTCAGTTAGGGTCTGCTTTATCAAGAAATAAGGGCTTAAAATTAGCCGAGGGTAAATATATTTCTTTTTTAGACTCTGATGATTATTTGGTGGATAAGTATTCATTGGAATATATGATAGATACATTGGAAAGTAATGATATTGATATGGTTTCTGCTAATATTGAATTTAGAAATACTCAGACAGGTAAAAAATCTGTGGGTAATGATCTATTTCCTGTTATTGATAAAAAAACTTTTTTATCTGGTGATGATTATGGTATGCCATGGTATTTTTATAAAAATGTCTTTAGAAAAGGGTTTTTGGATAAGCATAATATAGTTTTTCCGGATTTATGTAGGGGTCAGGATACGGTATTTTTCTCAGATGTGCTTTCTAAATTAGGTAATTATATTCATTTACCTATCGTATATTATTCTTATAAAGTTCCTAATGCAAATAAGTTAAGTGTTTTTGATAATTATTATGATTATTTAATTTCATTTTATGATGTTTTTAAATTATTATTATCTTCTGATTGTGCTTTTTGTAATGTGTTAGGTGAGGTAATAAAGAAGTACTTGGATATGGAAAAGCGGGAAGTTACAATAAAATCTGAAGATGAGTTATTGAAGATTATAGGTATTCTTAAGAAAATAGAATATTTTTTAAAAGATAAAATTTCTATGAAACATTATTTAAAAATCAGAGATATGCATATAGATTTAATCACTAAATTAAAGACTGATTTCTATAAAATTAAGGTTAGTGTTATAGTACCAGTATATAATGTTGAAGAATATTTGCCAGTCTGTTTAACTAGCCTGATAAAACAATCATTACATGATATTGAAATAATATGTGTTGATGATGGATCAACAGATAACTCAGGTGCTCTTCTTGATTTTTATTCTAAAAAGGATGATAGAATCAAAGTTATTAAAAATCAATCAAATATGAGTGTAGGTGCAGCTAGAAATAAAGCTATGCAATATATCAAAGGAAAATATACCTTTTTTGTTGATTCTGATGATTGGATTGACTTAGATTGTCTAAAAACATTATATGAGAAATCAGAAGAGTTAAATTTAGACATGTTATTTATTAAATTAATAAATTATGATGATAACGAGAATAAATTTTATAAAACTGACTATTATGATCAAACTAAGCTCAAAGGATTTGAAAATAAAATATTCGATTATAAACAGATAAACAATAAGGCTTTACTTGAACTTACAATATCTCCGTATAGTAAATTATACTCAACGAAATTTTTGAAAAAAATAGATGTACAATTTCCTGAAAATCTTATTCATGAAGACAACATATTCTATTTTGAAGTAATATTTAATGCAGAAAGAATATCATTCTGTAATAATTATTTTTATAATAGGCGCCGAAGAAATAATTCAATCACAACGACATATGATGATTCTATGATAGATGCGATAAGCATTGAAGAAATCACACTTAATTATTTCCGAGAAAATAATCTATATGAAGATTATAAAAAACCATTGTTAAATCAGATATGTAACTTTCTTAAAGAAAAGTTTGAGTTAATTGATACAAAATATAAACCTGAATTTTATAATAAAACAAAGATACTATTTGAAAAAATAAATAATAACTATAATTTGTCTAATGATATGAATTCCTTATTAAAAGAAGAAAATTTGATTTTCTATAAATCTGTTATAAACAGTGAAAATTATGACCTGTTTATTAGTAAAGCTAATAGTGTGCTTGGAAATAAAAAATAGCCAAAAAAATCTTTCATGTAAAAAAAAAATAATAATTATTGAGGATATTTAATCATCCTTTGTATTTATTTTGTCTATTGCTTTTTGTCCTTCTATAGCAATATTATTAAATGTATTAATGGTTTCTTGCATTTTAGGAAGTGCTTCCTGTTTGAATGTGCTGATATCTTCTATAGCTGCTAATGCTTCCTTGAATGATGTTTGAAGTACTTCTGGTGATATGGCTGTTTCTGTACTTAATTTTTGTATTTGATTACCCTGTTCTCTTATTATTTTAGTTGTTGAACTAATAATATCTTCTGTTGTAGAGTTAAGAATATTAATTTTATCAATAGCAATTTTTTGATTGTATAATGAACTTGCCACCATTATACCTGTTCTAAGGGCGGTAACAGTGACATTTTTTGCACGATTAATACCTCTAATAAGCTCTTTATTATTTCTTCTAACAACATTTAATGAAACAATTCCCTGTTGGTTGATGACAATCATTTGTTGCATGTCCATAATTCTTTGTCTAAGAGGATATAGTATTTCTTCACTTACAATATCTATTTTTTCTTGTTCAATACCTTTTATTTTAGCTTCTTCTATTTGAGCTTCAATTGATGCATCCATTTGTTTACCTAATTCAATATCAGTCATTAATTTTTTAGTTACTTCCCTAAGATTTGATTCTTCTGATAAAAGGGTAACATTATCATTTTTTAATACCCGATTACTTTGGTCTAATGATTTAATAATATTGGCTATGACAGTTTCTGCGGTTTCATATTTTTCAAAGTATCTTTTAACAGGATCAAAAAATTTACTCATTATGCCATTATTAGCCCAGTCAACATTTGATGGATCTAATTCTTTTACCTGTTTATTTAATTCCAGTAGTTTATCACTCACATTTTTAGATTCAGTTCCACCCTCAGTATAATTTTTTAGCTGTGTATTTAATAATGCCTGATTTTTTTCTGTAGATTTATTAATAGGGTCTACTCCAAAGTTTTCAATTGATTTAATAATAGATTCTCTTTGATTAACATCATCCAAATCTATTTCAAAGATAGCGATTGCATTATTTTTTGCTTGTGTCTGTATTTTTTCTGTAGGTAAATTAGATTTTTCTTCTTCTAATGTTTTTTCAACATCTTCTTCTATATCATCTATATCTAATGAGAATTCTGCCATCATAATCACCTTCTTTATTCATATTTGTTTATATCATTAATTAAATTTTCCATGTCATTTACTAAATTTTGAATTTTATCATCTGATTTTTCATCTTCATGGATATTAAGTATTAATTCCACAGTTAATTTTTCCATTTCTTCATTAATTGAATTAATCTTATTTACTCTTTCTATTAGTTCTTCTTCAACCTGTTGTGATGGTTCTGATGTATAATTTATTAAATCAAGTCCTGAATTATATAGATTATATACATTTTCATGTGAATTATCAACCACGCTTAAAAATCTGTTACTGGTCAAGTTACCAGTTCCGAAACGTTCCTTTATTAATTTCCTAACTTTTTTTTCCTTTGCATCAAATACATCTTTCAAGTTATTTAATTGTTTTTCATAATGATTATACATATCCTTATACAATCTCTTATTATTTCCAGTAACATTATATTGAGAATTATTCACGTAATGATATAATGCATCACAATCATAATTGAAAGAAATCATAGTCATACCAGAAGCTATTAAGGATGATATTGCTAATCCAATAAGCATGCCAAGATTTTTTAAAGTAAATGGTAATATATTTATTAATAATATCACTATTAACCATACCAATTCAAAAAGGTACCCTATAATTAAATATAACTTAGAATATTTATTACCTAAATAAATAAAGCCAACACCATTTAAAAAAGGAATAAATGATGAAATAAACATTAACAAACTAAGAAATTTATTATCCACTTTTTTATAATTACTTTCATTTAAAATACTCTTATACTCAGTAATTATCATCACAGATCTAGCAATAGATACAATCAGTGATAAAACCACTAAACTAAATGTAATAAATGAAGATCCTAATACAAGATGGAATATCACAGGAATTTCATACAATACCCCTTCAAGAATCCAACTCTTTTTAGAAGTTTTTTTACCAGCAAGAAAAATCCCAAAACCATTAATAAAAGGAATAAACGAAAAAATTACCCATAACAAATTAAACACGTTATTACCATCATTATTATGAGATATCACATTTGAAAATACTGATTTTTGTGTATTGTTATTAGTATTTACTTCAATTGTTGAATCAACATTCTTGGAATGCTCTTTACTACTCTTAAAAACAATATTGAAAACTTGCTCCAGAATATCTGCAATAACATTACCACTAAGCTTAGTACCACATCTGGGACAAACATTATCAGAATCATTACAATCATATCCACAACCAAGACATTTTTTCATCCACTCACCCCTTAATAATTATCCTTACTTCCATTTTTATAATTATTAACTATATAAAATTTTTAGAGATTCTATGAAATTTAGTATAGGAATACATTCTGGACTTATAGTTATTGAAATGTATAATATTTATAATGTTTTTTTTTTGGTTTTTATATTGTTTTTTTAAGGTAGCGAATTAAATGGATAGTTATAAATATTTTCTATATAATAGTTTTATTATTAAAGTGTTTGGAGATTGGTTATGAAACATGAAAATTTAATAATATATATAATGATGCTGGGGACCTTTGGGGTATTAAGTACTGAAATGGGTGTAGTTGGAATACTTCCCCAAATTGCACAGTACTTTAATGTTGACATTACACAGGCAGGATTATTTGTAAGCTTATTTGCCCTGACTATAGCAATATGTGGAATATTCATGCCCTTGGTATTTTCAAAATTTGACCGTAAAAAAAGCTTCGTACTAGTTCTTGCAGTGTTTACAATTTTTTCAATAATTGGTGCATTCGTAACAGATTTCAATATAGCATTAATATGTAGAATAATACCTGCAGTATTTCATCCAATATATTGTGGTCTAGCTTTAACTGTAGCAGCTGAAATTGTTGAACCAGAAAAAACACAAGATGCAGTAAGTAAAGTCATTATGGGTGTGTCAGCAGGGATGATTATTGGTGTTCCTATAACTACATTTATTGCAACATCTCTAGGATATCAGTATGCTATGTTTTGGTTCAGTCTAGTGACATTTATTGCTTTGATTGCAACAATAATCTTTTTCCCAAGTCTTCCTGGAAAAGAACAATCCTATGGAAATCAAGTGAAGGTAGCAACAACAGGAGTATTTATAATATCAATTTTAGGAGTAATATTCTTAAATGGGGGATTGTATACAGCATATGCATATATCTCAGAATTTTTAAATATGTTAACTCATATTTTAGGATTTGAATTAAGCATAGTATTATTTATCTATGGTATAGCTTCAATTATTGGAAATTGGCTTGGAGCCAAATTATTAAACAGTAATAGCAAAAAAACAGTTCTGATTTTTCCAATAGTTTTTTCAATATTAATGATAGGATTATTCATATTCAGCAGGGTTAAATTAGCAGTAATAATCTTAATGTTTGTATGGGGAATTCTTGCAGGTATCGCTAACGATATTTCACAATATTGGATGGTATCAGCAGCACCTGAAGCACCAGAATTCGCAAATGGAATATTTTTAAGTATGGGAAATGTTGGAATTACTTTAGGTACCACAATTGCCGGAGCAGTAGTTGCAGGAATGGGTGTTCAGTATGTAATGATTGCTGCAATCATAGTAATGATAATAGATTTAATACTCTTATTTACCAGAATATACAAATATCCTATTGAACATAAAGACACTTCCATATAAGATTCAAACATAAATAGAGTGGATAACTTGGCTATTTTTATTTTTACATGATAAGATGCCATATTGAAAATTAATAAAATAATTTTAATAGGAAAATGAGTATATCCTTTTTTTCCTAAAAAAATTTTTTATTCTAACAATACACTACTTTCCCAGATAGTTGCTTCTTTTAGGATAGTGGTTTATATAACCCTTTTAGGTTTATTTAATGATTTAGAACGATTTAAGATATTTTTAAAATGTTATTTGTTATAGTTATAATAATTATAATTAAAAGAAGATAAAAAAAAGAGGGTTATCAGTTTATTTCTATTTTTACATGTGTATTGTTTTCTTTGAATATATCAGTATTATTGTCTATAATGGCTATTGGTATAATTCCTTCGGATATTTCCTCGTTGTCATCATCATAGTATATTGCTATAGAGTTTGTTGGCTCGTAATATGCTATGTATCCTACATCATACGTGCTTATTCTGGGTGTGTTGCTTGTTAGTTCTTTTGGTAATTGTGCATATTTTTCTCTACCGAAGAGATCCTTTAAGTCAAGTTCTAATGGTAGTAATTGTAGAAATTCATCAGAGGTAGGATTGTTTATCATATGTGCTGTTGCTTCTTGACTGTTAATTGTTAGTTTTATTGTTGTATTGTTTGTTTCAATGTTTGCTGCTGTTGTTGTAGTTAGTGTTAATAATAAGATTATTAGTGTTATTAGGGTTATGCTTATTGTTTTCATTGAAGCTTTTCTCCTATTTTATTCTTATAGCTAAATTAACTTTATCTTGTAATAAAAATATTATCTTTGATTAATTATAACTAACTTTATACCATATATAATTTAGTAAAAAATAATCATTTTTTTTTAGCCCGTTTATTTTTTTATAATAAAATTTTAAAAACAGACTATTTATATTAATTTGATTTATGATTTCCAGTTCTGTATTAGTTTTAAAATTAAATTCAAAAATAAATATGGAAAATTCGTTTTTATTTTCATTAATTAATTGGATAGTCCATTTATGAACATTGGATTGAATACTTTAACATATTTATTACGGGCAAGTTATATAGAAGTATATTTCATTATTTTGATTGCAGATAAGACTTCAAAATCCAATTGAAATAAATTTATTTTATTTGTAATCTCGGATTATCTTTTTTCCTATTGTTTCACTAGGATTTTTTAAGAAATATTCCAATCATTTAGATATTAATGAATATAATTATATATACCAGAGGTTACAAATCATTATGTAACGTGGTATATATAGTAGGCATCTTGTCAATTTATAATAGCCTA
>SUTP01000082.1 GCA_015062815.1 Methanosphaera stadtmanae
TGATTTAAAAAGAATATTAAAATAAAAATAAAGTTATATGTAGTTTTTATCCTCCATAAATAACTTTAATAACTTCAATTTCATCTCCATCATTTACTATTTCGTCTTCTGTTACAGTTTCTTTATTTAATTTTACAACAACGGATTCTATGGGTATTTCTTCTTTTTTTAAGATATCTTCAATTTTTAAATTTTCTTCAAATTCTATTTCTTTTTCATCAGTTTTATTGATTAATTTAATTGTCATTTTATTGCCTCTAATTTTTTAATTTGGATTTAATATCTTTTAAAAATTTACAAGATTTACAAATATTTTGTGAAGCAGGTTCGCCACATATTTCACAGGTACCATTAGGTTTTCCTATTTGTTGTGATATGTAATCCTTTTTTAATGAAGGTTTTATTTTTTCAAATCCATTAAGGATGGAATACATAATTGTCGGATGTTTAAGTGTAGTTTCACGGATAAAATCACCTATTTCCATTCTAAACGATTCATGAGCATATGGACATCCATCAAAATGTACTTCAAATCCACTTTCTAATACATATAATCCTATTTCTTTTTCAGGAATTTCACGTAAAGGTTTTATTTTTGGTGTAAATCTTTTATCACTGGAACTAGTTTTATAACCTATACGAACCATGTTGTTAATGTTTCCTTCTAAGTAATTCATCATAATACTTTGGGATTCATCATCAAGATTGTGTCCAGTAGCAAGTTTTGTTGCATTAATTTCTCTTGCCACTTGGTTAAAAACTTGTCTTCTAAAAACGCCACAGTAAGTACAGGCATGTTGGTGGTTTGGATTATCTTCTTCAGCTTTCATTATTTTATCTATTGTGAATCCATATTTATCTTCGAATGTAATAATGTGATGTTTAACATTTAATTCTTTTGTTGTTTCTTTAGCTATTCTTATACCTTCTTCACGATATCCGGATATACCTTCATCTATTGTCACAGCTTCAAGTTCGATAATACCCTTTTCTTTTAGTATATTCAGTATTTTTAATAATGCAACACTATCTTTTCCACCAGATAATCCTACTAAAACTTTGTCACCTTTCGTTACAAGTTTTTGTTTTTTAATAGTCTTCAAAACTTTGGTTTCTATGGATTTTTTAAAACATTTACTACATAATCGTTGACCATTATATTTTCGATGTATTACTACGTGTTCATAACCACATTGTGTACAAACTTTATTTGTCAATTTATAACTCCTTACTAAATTCTTTTTTTCCTATTAAAATATTGGAAAATCTTGAATATATTTTTTATTAAGTTTTAATGCAATTTCTGCTTTTTCTAATTCCATACCTAAATAACTAGCATGTTCCATTCTTGAAATTAAGTCTCTTCTTAGTATTTCTTCGTATATTGCTCGTGCGGTAGTTCCATATATTACACTAGTTGCTTTGTAATTTTGGTATAATATGGCTTTAATCAGTTCATCTTCAACAATTATTTTGAAACTGCCTTTTCTATCTGGGATAAATTTACCGTCAGCTATGGCTTTAATGTATTCTAAATTACTGGTATCAATTTGTGCATCTTCTTTGTTATACGCATCTTTCAATTGAATTAAATTCAATCCTAAATTTTTCGGAATTGTATTTTTTTGTTTACTTATAAACATCATGCTTGATGCTGTTTTTAATTCTTTTATACTATTTTTAGTTTTTAAGCTTGCTTCTGGAGTAAAAAGTATATTTGCATTTAATTCCATTGCTATTCCACTTAATACAGCGTTTACTCCATTGCTATCAGCATCAAGTAATTCACTCACATTTCCCACACCAAAAAATAATAATTTTTCTGGATATTTTTCTCTAAATAGTTTCATTGTTACTATGGAATCTGTTAATGAAGGGCTGTTAATAGGATCAAGTAATGTGTCTGAGATAGTTTTAATATTTCTGCATAAGTTATCTAATTTGCCTAGTGATTCTACTTTTTGAATTGGTGTACTTGGTATATAATTTTTTGAATAATTGGTTGGTAATATCACAGCTGTAGTATTAGTTTGTTCAATATCTTTTATTACTTTATCATAATTTCCATGGTCTAAACTTAAAACTAAATCACATTCAGCATTTAAACCGGATTTAATTTCATTAGGATTAAGAGTATCAATACTTACAGGAATGTCATAATGATCTTTCACAAGCTTTATCATATGGTAAGCTTTTTTGGGATTATGTTCTCCTGCATGCATACCAATATCTACCATATCCACTCCAGATTCAATATAATAATTAACTGTTTTAAGTAAGTCATCATCAGTTAATGTTGGCGCATTAGCAATTTCTCCAAGTACTCTCATAGGAAAGTCTAGACCTACAGGACAATCTTTTATTAAAATATTTGATTCTTTTTCAAGAAGTTGATTTATTTTTGGATTTCTAGTTTTATAATCATTAATAATTTTCATTGCTTCTTGGTATTGTTTGTCTCTAATTAATATATCTGCAGGTTTAGTTGTTGATAATTCTATATCATCAATAATATCCAAAGTCATTTTGATATCTGAAGCATTGCTTGGTCCTTTAAAAGAAGGTATTCCTAATTGTTTTTGTATGTCTTGACTATCTTTCCTCATTAATCCTGGCGTTATGATGATGTCTATATTATCAATTGGGCTAGTTTTATTAGTATTTATTGATTTTAGAATGTTTTTTTGTTTTAAATGATATATTATTAACTTTGGTGTTATAAAAGCAGCGATAGGTAAAGGCATGACTTTGAGGTATAATTCATGTTTGGTGTAATCTTGGATATTTTTTAAAACGATATCTTTTGCTAACATGCCTGTTATAATTAATATTTTCATTATTGTAACATCTCTTTATTTAAGGATTTTTTAAAAAACTCTTTATTAATATCTTTAAACAATTATTATAATAAAATATTTGCTTTTATTATTTTTTTTATAATTATATTGCATATTTAATTTTAAAATAAACGTTTTCTAAATTAATTAACCAATAATATAAATATAATAAAAAACATAATGATTTAACATGATTAATTATAGTGTTGATATTTAAATGTTTTTTTTAAACATTTTGAAATAATTAAACTATTTTTATTCACGTAAAATAACATTAAGATGATATGGAGGAATAGTACTCTATGATTGAAATAAGATTTCATGGACGTGGAGGTCAAGGAGCTGTAACAGCTGCTGAAATATTAGCAAAAGCAGTATTCGAAGAAGAAAAATACACTCAAGCTTTCCCATCATTTGGAGTTGAAAGAAGGGGAGCTCCAGTTACTGCTTTCACAAGAATATCTGATGAACCTATCAGAAGAAGATATCAGATTTATGAACCACAATATGTTGTGGTATTGGATGAAGGATTAGCAAACGTTGTTAATGTGACTTCTGGACTTAAAGAAGGTGGAAAATTATTAATTAACACTGAAACAGGTGTTTTACCTAATATCGATGAAAGTAAAATAATAACTGAAAAAGTTGATGCTACACAAATAGCTTTAGATTTCATTGGTAAAAACATTGTAAACACTATCATGTTAGGATTTTTATCTGCAAAGACTGGTGTGGTATCTATTGATTCATTACTTAAAGTAATTGATGAAACATTCAAAGGTAAAGTAGCAAAAGCTAATTTAGAAGCTACTGAGTTTATTTATAATGAATATCTTGATAAAGAATAGGGAGTTAGATTATTATGGTATCAATCGGTGCAGCAGTAAAAGATCCGGGAAGTACAAGAAAAAATAAAACTGGAAGCTGGAGAACATTCAAACCTACTAAATCAGAAAAATGTATACAATGTGGTATATGTTACAATTTCTGTCCTGAAGGTTGTATAAGTCAGGAAATAGAAATTGACTATGACTACTGTAAAGGTTGTGGAATTTGTGCAGAAGAATGTCCAGTAAAAGCAATATCAATGGAGAGGGAATAATGGTTGTAAAAGTTATATCATCAGCAGAAGCAATTTCTGAAGCAGTTAAACTTGCAAAACCAAATGTTATACCTGTATATCCTATTACACCACAAACTAAAATATCTGAAAAATTAGCAGATTACATTGCTAATGGTGAATTAGATGCTAATTATATTAGAGTAGAATCTGAACATAGTGCAATGAGTGCGGCTATAGGAGCTTCAGGTACTGGAGTAAGAGTATTCACAGCAACATCAAGCCAAGGATTATCATACATGCATGAAATAGTTTATGCAGCAGCAGGTATGAGAATGCCTATAGTTATGGCTGATGCAAACCGTGCAATATCTTCTCCTATTAATATATGGAATGATCAACAGGATTCTTTATCTGAAAGAGACTCTGGATGGATACAAATATATGCAGAAACAGGTCAAGAAGCATTTGATACAATATTACAAGCATACAAAGTAACTGAAAATCCAGACATTTGTGTTCCAACAATGGTTTGTGTAGATGGATTTATTTTAACTCACACAGTAGATCCTGTAAGTATCCTTACACAAGAAGAAGTAGATTCATTTTTACCACCATTCAAACCAGTTAATGCATACTTAGATCCTGCAGATCCTATGTCATTAGGTACATTAGCAGATCCTGATTATTACTTAGAAATTAGAAAAGATTTAGACGATGCTATGCAAAGATCTTTACCATTAATTGAAGAAGTAGGTAAAGAATTCGGTGATAAATTCGGCAGATATTATGGTTTACTTGAAGAATATAAAACTGAAGATGCAGATATTATTCTAATTGCAATGGGTTCTATATGTGGAACTATAAAAGAGGTTATTGACCAACAAAGAGAAAATGGTGTTAAAGTAGGTTTACTCAGAGTAAGAGTATATCGTCCATTCCCAAAAGAAGCAATAATCAATGCTGTGGGAGATGCAAAATTAGCAGTTTTAGATAAAGATATTTCATTAGGTTCCGGTGGAGCTTTATATTTAGATACTAAATCTGTTGTATCTAATGAAGTACATGGATTTATTCTTGGATTAGGTGGACGTGATGTGACTCCATCTGATATTGTAGAAATAATTGAGAAAACTGAAAGTACATCTAGTGATGAAATCAAATGGATTGGATTAAGGGAGTAGATAAAAATGGATATTGACGCAAAAGAATATCTAGCACCAGGACACAGAGGATGTGCTGGATGTGGTGCTACAATGGCTGTAAGATTAGTTTTAAAAGCATTAGGTTCTAATACAGTTGCAGTATCTGCTACAGGATGTCTTGAAGTTATTACAACTCCATATCCTGAAACTTCTTGGGAAATTCCATGGATACACGTAGCATTTGAAAATGCTTCAGCAGTAGCAAGTGGTGTAGAAGAAGCACTTAGATCACAAGGAAAAGAAGATGTTAATATTGTAGTATTTGGTGGGGATGGTGGAACAACTGATATTGGTATGCAATCCTTATCTGGAGCAATGGAAAGACAACAAAATATAATTTATGTTTGTTATGATAATGAAGCATACATGAATACAGGTATTCAAAGAAGTAGTTCAACACCTTTCGGTGCAAGTACAACTACAACACCTGCAGGTACACAAAGTTTCGGTGAAACCAAACCTAAGAAAAACATGGCAATGATAATGGCTGCTCATGGAATACCATATGTTGCTACTGCATGTGCATCTTATCCACAAGATTTAATGAATAAGGTTAAAAAAGCAGCTGAAACCAAAGGGCCAGCATATATACATATATTACAACCATGTGCAACAGGATGGGGTTATGATCCTGCAAAAACTGTTAAATTAGGTAAATTGGCTGTAGAAAGTAATTCATGGATTTTATATGAAATTGATCATGGAAAAGTTAACATAACTCAAAAACCAGCTAATAAAATACCTGTTGTTGATTATTTAAGTCAACAAAAACGTTTCAGACATTTAGATGAAAAACATATTCAAATTATCCAAGACTTTGTTGATCAACAAAGTAAAGAATTAGGATTATTGGAATAATTATAAAATTATAATCTTTCCTCTTTTCATCTTATCTTTTTTTTTAAATTTAATTTCAAATTTAATTTCTTGTTTTGTTTCACTTTTTTTCTTGTTTTAAATATAAACTTAAAATATTAGTTTTAATAAACTTAGTATTATAATCTAAAATTATTTAGGATTGATAAAATGATTACTCAAGAACAAGTTGCAGAAGCAGTATGTGAAATATATAAACAAGCTGCAATTATATTACCAAGTGATGTTAAAAATGCTCTTAAAAAAGCTCATGATAATGAGGAAAATGATATAGCTAAATTAAATATCAAATCTATTTTAGATAATATAGCTCTAGCTGAAGAAAACAGCATACCCATGTGTCAAGACACAGGTTTACCAATAATTTTTGTAAAATTAGGTAAAGTTGAAGTTGAAAATTTACAAGAAGGTATACTCGAAGGAGTCAAAAGAGCAACTGAAAATGTTCCTTTAAGAACTAATGTTGTTGATCCATTAACAAGGAAAAATACAGGCAATAACATAGGTAAAGGAATACCTCAAATCAATGTAGAATTATCAGATAAAGAAGAATTGGAGTTAACGATATTTCCAAAAGGTTTTGGTTCAGAAAATAATAATCGTTTAGCAATGTTACTTCCGGGGGAAGGTGTTGAAGGAATTAAAAAATTTTTCAAAGAATCAGTTTTAAAAGCAGGTGGTAAACCTTGTCCACCAACACTTATTGGTGTGGGTATAGGTGGATCTTCTGATATGGTAATGAAACTTGCTAAAAAAGCATTACTTAGGCCTGTTGGAGAATATAATTCAGATGAACGGTTAGCTAATCTTGAAAAAGAGTTATTAAGTATTGCAAATGATACTGGTATTGGTCCAATGGGACTTGGTGGTAAAACAACAACACTTGATGTAAAAATAGAACTTGCAGATACACATACAGCAGGTTTGCCTGTAGGTATATGTGTACAATGTTGGGCTGCAAGACATGCTTCTATTGTTCTTAAAGATGAATAATATTATTTTTTCAGGGAAGTCAAAAATAATGGTTGTCAAAGAAGTTTTTGCAGGTAAATTAGTAGTTCGTAAATCAAAATTTTTTGCTCATCTATATAAAATCGATAATATAATTAGTGATGTTGAAGAAGTTACTAAAATACATAATAAAAAATATAAAAAAGCAGCTCATCATTGTTATGCAGTAAAATGTGGTGAAGAATCTGATCAACGTAATGATGGTGAAGTCGGTTCTCCAGGAAGAGTATTAATGGAATTATTAGATGAGTATAATCTTGATGGTTATATGATTATGATTTCTCGTAAATTTGGTGGTATAAAATTAGGTCAAGGTGGAGTTGCAAGAGCTTTCAGAGATACGGGTAGAGGTGTAATTCAAGCATATTTAGAAAGTAATTCTTAAGTAGTCTAAAATATTTAAAAAAAAATAATAATTGAAGATTATTCTTCATAATAGTAATAATAGTTTTCATCATCATTTTTATAATTTTCAAAATGATTATCATTATAATTATTATTATTTATATTTCTCTTTTTTTGTTTTCT
>SUTP01000083.1 GCA_015062815.1 Methanosphaera stadtmanae
GAATTTATTTTATATGATGAAGATGAAAATGGACATATTCAACCACTGGATGATGCAAAATTTTTTGATGTAGAACCACTTGATAAAGGAATTGACATTAAAAAAAGAATTATTTTAGGTCTTGAAGATTTAAACTTCAATATTGGTTCTAGTCACCATGAATTTGGTCCTGGACAACATGAAATCGATTTCCAGTTTGATGATGCATTGAAATCAGCTGATGCTGTTATTACATTCAAGCAAGCTATTAAAGCTTTGGTAAGTTATATGGGATATAAAGTTACATTTATGCCAAAACCATTCATGGGTAAATATGGAAATGGTATGCACTGTAACCAAAGTTTATATAAACATGGTGAAAATGTTTTCTATGATGCAAATTCTGAAATGGAATTATCTGATGAAGCATATTATTTCATTGGTGGTTTATTAGAACATACACCTGCTCTTGCTGCTCTTGCTTGTCCAACAGTTAACTCATATAAACGTTTAATACCTGGTTATGAAGCTCCTTGTTATATTGATTATGGATATAAAAACAGATCAACTCTCCTAAGAATACCTACTGTAAAAGATCATGACACAAGATTAGAATACAGACTACCCGATACTTCATGTAATCCTTACTTAACATTTGCTGCATTATTACAGGCAGGATTAGATGGAATGAAAAATAAAATTGATCCTGGAGAACCTAGTGACATAAATGTTTATAAATATAGTCCTGAAGAAGCAGCAGAAAAAGGAATAGAACCATTACCTGCAAGTTTATGGGAAGCATACCATTCATTAGAAGAGGATAAAATTATTCAAGATGCTTTAGGTGAACATACTTACAAGCAATTCTATAATATAAAAAGAGCAGAATGGGACGATTATAGAATACAAGTATATAACTATGAAGTAAGTACATTTTTAGATGTATAACTTAATACGTCCAAACCTAACTTCTCTTTTTTTATTCATTTTTAGTCTTAGATTTCTCTAATTTTATAATAAGTTTTTCTAGTTCATCTTCTACTTCCGAATTTATATTTTCCATTGCACATATTTCCTGAATAGCTTCTTTTACATCATTATCTGAAAAATTATTATCTTCCGTGTCAGATGGATTTTCTTCTTCA
Organism: Methanosphaera stadtmanae; assembly: GCA_015062815.1. Classification (GTDB taxonomy): domain Archaea; phylum Methanobacteriota; class Methanobacteria; order Methanobacteriales; family Methanobacteriaceae; genus Methanosphaera; species Methanosphaera stadtmanae_B. Next base: position 1,125 of record SUTP01000083.1, read on the forward strand.
AAAGTATCCTCATATACTTCTTCTGACTCATTTACAGTATAATCATCATAATCTTTATCAACATAAATCTCATCAGATTCTAATACTATATATTCTTCCGGATTTAAGTTATCAATAAAATCATTTATGAGCTCATCAAGTTTTTCCTGACTATCAAATCCACAAAATTTTAATTTTTCTTCATTTTTTTGGCTGATATTAACTATATACCTTGGCATAATACCACTTCAGATATTTATTATTAATTATAAAATTTATAGGAAATATATTTTACTTAGTTAATATATGGTGCTCAAATAATAATGATAATGATCAATGTGTGATTTAATTGAATTAAAATAGAAAATACGTCATGAACTAGATACTTGTTGTTCTATAAATACTTGATTTAAATATATCTAATCAAATTATGATAAATAAGATAATTCAGTTCTATAAAACCTTATATTTTTGAGTAATACTCAAATTTCACTCAAAAAAAAAGGTTTCTACCAAGCCAGATATTGACCAAATGATATAATATTGGTAGAACATATTTTAAATATTCAACCTCAACATTAGATGTTTAAGTAGTCATTAGGATAAATTAAATAATTTTAAAAATCAATATAGTTATATAAGAACAAATAATTTGAAGGAAAGATAAAATATGGAAGATTATGATGTAATATATATTGGAAGTGGAAATGCTGCATGGCAAGGAGCCAGATTCTTAAGTGATGCTGGAATGAAAATATTAATAGTTGAAAAAGGATTATATGGAGGAGCCTGTGCAAACTATGGTTGTAATTCAAAAATTGCATTAGATGCACCATATGAACTTTCTGCTGCAATTAAAAGATTTGAAGGTATTGGTAAAGTAGGAGATTTTAGTGTAGACTGGCCTAGTTTAATGAAATATAAAGAAGAAAAAATTTCTGCAATGCCTGTATTTCTAGATAATAAATTCAAGGAATATAACCTGGATGTGGCTAATGGTAAAGGAGTACTTCTTGATAATCATACTGTTCAAGTTGGTGATGATATATATCATGCAGATAAAATTGTTATTTCAACAGGTTTAGACCCTATTATACCAGACATTCCTGGAAAAGAATTCTTGAATACTAGTGATGAGTTCCTGGAAATCAAAGAACTCCCTGAAAAAACTATTATTATTGGAGCTGGTTTTGTATCAATTGAATTTGCATCTATTTTAGCTGAAGCTGGTTTAGATGTTGAAGTTATCGTACATTCTGATACTGTACTTCGTAATTTCTATCAACCATATGTTAAAAAAGTTGTGGATATTCTAGAAAATCAGGGCGTGAAATTCCATTATAATGAAGATGTTATAGAAGTAACTAAAGAAAATGAAACTTTAACAGTTAAAACTTCAAGTGGATTAAGTGTTAGTGGAGATTATGTGATATCTGCTATTGGTAGAAAAGCTAATGTTGAAGGTATAGGTTTAGAAAAAGTAGGTGTTGAATTTTCAGATAAAGGTATTCCTGTAAATGGTTTCCTGCAATCCAATATACCTAATATATATGCTACAGGTGATGTTGCAGATACAAGTGCACCTAAACTTGTAACTGTAGCTATCCATCAATCCAAGTATCTTGCAAAATACTTATTAGGACAGACTGATGAAGAAATTAGTTATCCTGTTATTCCTGCTGTAGTATTTACTCTTCCTAGAATTGCAACTGTTGGTGTAAGAGCAAGTGATGCTGAAAATAGTGATGAATACGAAGTATACAAGATACCATATGGTAAAAGTTATTCTGTAGTACTTAAAAATGAAACTACTGCAGAAGCAACTGTTGTCACAGATAAACAACAGAATATTGTAGGTGCTGAAATTTATAGTTCTGAGGCAGAAAATGCTGCTAACCTCTTTGCATTCATTATTAATAATAAAATTACATTAGAACAGTTAGATGAAATGATTTATGCATTCCCATCCAGCAGTTCTGTATTATTATATAAATTACATAATATACATTATAAAATCGGTTATAGAAAAGATAACTAAATAATTTCTTTAGAATAATTATATAGGAGTTTTAGTTTATGCAAAAGAAATACTGGCAAAATTATTTTGCTGATGAAATACTTGAGAGAGGCTTAAACTATTTTGAAGAAAAATATATACTTGATATAGATTATTCTGATGATAAAATAACTGCATTAGTTGATGGATCTAAAACGTATACTGTTACAATTAACTTTGAAGATGAAGAAATAACCCGTATGGATTGTACCTGTCCACATGCTTATAAGGGTAATAACTGTAAACATATGGCTTGTGTATTGTATTCAATCGAAAAGGAATAAAAAATATTCCTATTCAATTTCTTTTAATTGTTTATATGGATTATTTATGAAAATTTCCAGTAAATTAAATGAAGATTTCATGAATTTATCAATTAATTCTTCAGAATAGTAATATTTATCATGAATAACTATGAAAAATACCTCACCATTATTTTCTATTACTGATAAATTAAGTTTATACTTATTAATGTTTAATTCATTATAAACTATTGTATTGAATTCATATATTGAATTATAATTAAATTCAGAATTATTTACATAATTATATACTATTTCTGGTTCAAAATCAAATGTTTGAAGATTATTCAATGGATAAAAGGAATATGATTCAAGTTCTCTTATTTTTAATGCAGAATCCATCATATAATCAATTATAGTATCATCCTTATTTATTTTATAAGATAAGATCAGCTCATTAAAATTTTTTAAATACTCGTTAGCATTAATATTTCTATTGAATATGGATGAAATTAAAATATTCTCTGAATTTGAATAATTACTGATATTATAAAACATAACTGAATTCAAGACATCCTTTAAAGTTAAATCATTATATTTAATATACTCATTTATCAATTTCAACTTATCTTTACTTAAATTATATTTTTTAGATACTATCTCTTTTTTATTAGTGTTAACATCTGGAAGTATCTTTGTAACTTGATTAAATGATTTATTTACATTTAAAAAGTATTGTTCTGCTTTGAAAAATTCATTTATATGAATATCATAATTCTTTAAGGATTTAGATGAATTTTCTGCTACTTGATCTAGTATATCCATCATTGAATATGATATTTCTTTTATTTGTTTAAAGCTAAAACAATTAACATTATAATCATAGAATAATGACTGTAAACCATAATCATCATTATAATTTTTATTTACTCTTATATGAAATGGAAAATCTGTTTGATCTTCTAATGAAAGAAATTCACATTCATAACGTGTTGAATTAGATACCATAGAATACATTTCAACACACCCCGAACTTAAGTTCATATCATCTAAATCAGAACTAAATACATTTAAATGTAATCTAGCATGACTTAAACCACTTTTTAATACAGATTTAACATATAAAAGTAACTCATCAAATGTCATCTCTTCATTATAATCAAATATTAATGGTATTGTATTAGCATACATACCAAGATTATCCTTAATATCTTCACCAAAATATCTTCCATCAACTGTTGTTAAAATAATTAATCTTTTATTATTAACTTTTGACCTGGATAAATATAAGAAAGTGGTACTGAGAGCTAAAACAAATGGAGATATTTTAATTCCATTGACATTAGTTAATCTTTCTAATTTTTTAATCAAATCATCATCTAATAATTCTTCATAAGTACCTAAAGTAAAATCATTAAAAGAATACCAATCCTGTGAATAATCTTTTAAAGAATTTAACCAATAATCCTTATCTATTTTACTTTCATCAGAACACAGATACTTTTTTTCACGGTTTACATAAACATCATAGGAAAGATTATTGATTGGTTCATATTGCATATTGTTCTTTTCTAATTCAATACATCTGTCAATTTCACGAGGTATACATGTAAATAAAGTTGTACCATCAGTTAAAATATGTTGTGTGACACCCACCAGAATAACATTAGTATCCGTCTTAAGAATACCCCATTTATACATAGGACAATCTAATATACTATCAAAAGGATTTGATAAGAAATCTACAATAAAATCATCTATAGCATCCTCATCATATCCGGATAAATCAAAGAATTCAAATTTGTCATTACTTAAGTTTTCATTAACATAGTATTGTTTAACCCCATTTGAGTTCATGGTTATCTGTAAATTCAAATAAGTAGAACTTATAATATTAACTGCACTAAATAAATAATTCATATCATTTAATGGATAATATTTTCTGAAATTCACATAAAAAGCACTATTGTTTAAATTATCAGGATCTGTAAAAAGTAATCTTTCTTGAGCATTAGATAAATCAAAATATTCCATAAATATCCTTCCCTAATATTTAAAATACATTGAAAATAATTTTAGATGTATATAACTAGTTAATTATTAATATATTTATCCAGATAAATAAAGATTTTCTTAATCATAATACGTTTTACAGCAACAAATAATCTGTTTTACTTCTTTTATAGAAAATAAGATAATAATAACCCATTTATCAGAGAAACAAAGAAATATTTAAATTTAATGAAAAATATAATTTATCTTATATGACAAGAAGATAACTTCTTTTAAACTGTTTATTTTTAAAAAATTTAAAAAGTGATGATTATGAGTATTATGAATATATTTAAACCTAAATATAAACACAGTAATCCTGATGTAAGATGTGAAGCTATTAAAGAATTAAATGATCAAGAACTATTAGAAAAAATAGTACTGGATGATGAAGATATTACAGTTGAGCAGACTGCACTGGAAAAAATCACTGATGAAACAATACTAAAAAATCTAGCTGATACTCATCACTTAATGGTCATACGAGAAAATGCAATAAATAAAATAAGCAATGAATCAATACTAAAAGATATAGCATTAAATAATGATTCAGACCCTATTAAAGAATTTACTTTTAAAAAGATTACTGATGAAACATTTTTAGAAGATAATGCAAAAAATAATCCAAAATCAAAAATAAGAATATATGCATTGTATAATATTACGGATAATAATTTTTTAGAAGAAATAGTTCAAAATGAAAAGGACTGGGGTGTTCGAACCGTTGCAGTAAAAAAGATTACTGATGAAAAAATATTATATGACATTGCATGTTTTAATCCACAAGATAATTTACGTGAAATTGCTATTAAAAATATATCCGATGAAGATATTTTGAAAAAAATAGAAGAAAATAATCCTATTGCACGTAAAGAAAAATATCAAAAAACCACTAACCAGGAAATACTAATTAATGAAGCTTTAAATGATCCTATTGACTTTGTTCGAGAAGCTGCAGTAGAAAACATTACTGATAACAATACACTCAAAAAGATAGCAGAAAATGATTCTGATATAAATGTTCAAAAAACTGCAGTAAGACAAATAAAAGATGATGACATACTTGAAAACATCATAAAAAATCATCCATCTGAGATTATAAGATTAGTTGCAGTAAAAAAAATAGATGATGAAGAATTACTTGAATATGTAGCTGAGAATGATACAGCATACAATGTTCGAGAAGAAGCAATTAAAAAGATTAATAATGAAGAAATATTAGAAAAAATATCAGAAAATGATTCTAATTGGCTTCTTAGAATGGAAGCCTATGAAAAAATACATAATGAGAAAAAATAAATCTTATGAAGATTGATAGTGTTATATCCAAACTGTTCTCCTATAATATTTGTCTTAAGATTAACGCAAATATTATAGCCATAATAATTAATCCAAATGAACCAATAAATCCAGTTATAAATCTTAATATATTGTTACTTTCCCTATAACCCAAATATTGTGTAGAACCATCAATTATATATGGAATTTGTAAAATAATAGACAGACACAATAAATCAAAAGTATAATTAATTTGTACAAAACAGGCAAATACTAAAAAAACAAATGTACCAACAAGAAAACCAGTACATCGACTACATACAGGAAATTGGTGACCTCTGAAAAAAAATGATCTATCTGGTCTTTGATGACATAAATATTTAAATACATTCATACAAGTATATATTTTATCAAAAGAATTAATAGTTAACTATTGGTAAATCTGAATTTGATGGAATTAAATGTGTAAAAACAATCATAATAAAATCATTTTCTGAATTAAAGGAAATATATAAGAATAATAATTGTAATATTAACATTTCATATTCATTAACCTATGATGGAAAAGATGATTTGTACTTTATGGAAAATTCGGCTTTGTAGAAAACCTTTTTTTGAGTGAAGTATGAGTATTACTCAAAAAAAATATAAGGGGTTTGTACAAACGGA
>SUTP01000084.1 GCA_015062815.1 Methanosphaera stadtmanae
TTCGGAATAAGTTGGAATTCCATTTTCATAATCAGGACCATATAAACATGAATTACTACTTTCATTATAAATCCATACGACACTATTAGTTTTAGTGGACTCATATGACGTTTCTGGTAAAGATTTTTTAATAATCCACTTTTGGTCATTGCGTACTTCCTTACTACAATCATATAATGTAATTTTATTTAGTATATATTCATTATCAGCAATATTTTTATTACCAATACATTTATCACGATATTTATTACTTTCAATGGATTTATAAATATTATTATATATGAAAATTGCGTTATCATCACAATCTCCCATACTAGCTTTACTTTCATCTTCATTATCAACCCTTAAACATAAATCAGGATTCTTTTTTGATTTTAAATAAATTCCTTCTTTAGTTTTAATATAATACCATTTATAATCGTCCGTATTTTCGCACATTACATACATTGGAACACTATTTTTATTTTCAGGGGCATTTAAACATAATTCAGTACTCACATTGTAAAGCCAAATTGGTGAAGTTGTTGGAGTAGGTTTAGATTTATAAGTAGTAGTAGTTTCAGTTGTAGTAACTTTTTCATTAGGAATAATATCTACAAAATCCCACACTATATTTTTATTCTTTTTATCACATTTCATTAATTCCAAATAAGGATCAATATTAGAACTATCTTCATCATTAATACCTACACATTTATCATTAAATTCGAAATATTTTAACGTTTCATCATAATATAAAGCAGATTCATCACTACAATCAGTTAAAACTAGTTCATTATTATTATTAAAAAATATACACGTAGATGTATCTAAGGCAGAAGTAATTTGAATACTTCCATCGTTATTACTAATTAAATACCATTTATAATTATCAGAATCACTACAAACTTCACAGGTAATTCTATCACCATCAATTCCTGATGCATATAAACATAAATTAGTATTTTTATTATGAATCCAAAATTTTTTTTCGGGATTTATAAATTCACTAGATAAAGCAATAACACTGCTTAAAATATTAATGATGAAAAATAATTCAGACAACATTTTAATAGTTATTTTTTTATTATTAATTTGTTTAATTTATAAAAAAAAGAATAAAATCATTTTATAAAAAAATAATATAAAAAAAAAATTTAGAGAAATAAATATGTAACTATAATAATTTTATTGTAAAATAAAAAATAATATAATAATAAAATGTAACCTCACATTACTTTTTTTTTTGTTTTAAAAAATACAAAAAAAAAATATTAAAAATATAAAAGATAAGCATAAATATATTTTAAACATAATAATAATAATAATAATAATAATAATTGAATTTATAAAATTTTAAAAAAGTAATAATATACTAATAAATTTATTTATTATTTTATTTTATTATTATTTTTTTTTTTAAATCTATAATTCGAAATTATTTCTTTAAATGAATTATAATATTTAATTTTTATTAGTAATTTTTATTTGTTCCCATATCATTTTTTTATTATTTTTATTACATTTAATTAAGGTTAAATAATGGAATGAATCTTCATCATTAGCATTTTCAATACCACTAATACATTGATTATTATATTTTATATAGTTATTTGGATTATAATATGATATGAGTGCTTTATCAATATTTTCATTACATTTACCAGTTATTATTTTATCTTCATCAACTATTAAACAAATATTATCATTAACTGCAGATTTAAGATAGGATTTTTTATTAAAGATATCAAAATACCATTTAAAGTTATTTGAATTTTTATTACAATCCTCATATCTAACATTTTTACCTAGTTTAGGTGGAGCATATAAACATCTATGATAATATCTATTAAATAATAATACATATTGTTTATTATCTTGAGGTTCGACTACTACAGTTGAATTAGTGGAATTAGATGGATTAGATGAATTAATTTCAGGATATCTCCATAGAATAGTGTTATTAATATTCCAAGCAATACTACGAGTATTTTTATCACAATATAATTTATTATTTTTAGATTTAGTATTAGAGTAAATAAAATCTATATCATCGTTGTTTTTATCTCTGAAAGCAATACTATTACTTCCTATGACTATTTTGTATAAATAAGCTGCTTTTTTTGAAGTATACTTTATTTCAGTGGATGATTTCATTTTATGATCTCTATAGAGTAATTTACCATCAAGGATAATTATTGAATAGTCACCACAATAGAGCATTTCTCCTTCTTTAAAAGATTCACCTATTTTAATTTCATCTGCATCATAAGGTCTATTTGAAATAATTTTATTCATTGCCCATTTATATTCACCAGTATTCGATCTTAAAATTAAGTTTCCATTTTTCATATACAAATAGTAATATTTATCTGGTGCATAGTATTCCTCATGTAAGATATATTGACCATTATTTAATTCAATATTACCTTTTTCAGTTATTGATAATGAATAAATTGAATCTTTAATATTTGTATATTTAGCTATATTAAATATATTAAATCCGTTATCTTTATCACCTTCTATAAATTGTAAGCAGTTGTCATAAAAATTTATTACGCCATTAAGAGAATTATCAGTTGGTGATATATATGTTGCATTTAATGTATTAACAGTATATAATGTATTACAATTTGTATTGTTTGAGATAATGTAATCACATTGTTTAAAACCTCCAAAGAGTTCCCATATATAATCACCATTATTTTTTAATTCAATTCTATCTAATTCACCCTTATACTTTAATTCCATTTGATTTTTATTTTTAATTATTAAATTATTATTAATATAAAAATTGTTATTCTTTATATTCATTGATCTTATACCAAAGAATAATCCACTATTAAATTGTAATCCAAATATACTTGATAAATAAACAAAATTATCAGAATCATCTACTGATAATAGTCTGTCGTGAATCGATAAAGTATTGTCTATACTAATTTTTCCATCTATTTTTTCTATTTCATTCGTTTCTTTTATTTTGGTTAAATATCTTACAGGTGGATCTAAACTCCATATTGGTTCCCAGGTAAGAGTATTTTGAATAATTAAATTTGGATGATCCATACCAAATTGATAATCAATACTCAACCTATTATAATTACTATAGAAAGCATTATGATTATAAGTAATATTCTGATTGATCTTATCTTCATATATCGATACATACTGAAGATTTATATTTGTAATAGTTTTAGATTTACCTTTATTACAATCTAAAAATAATCCATTATTTTCTAATCTTAATTGTTTAATTCCTCCATCATTATCATTTTTGCATGAAGCTAGGGTTATAGGATGGATTTCACCTGATTTTTCATAATGAAATATAGCCTCTTTATCGGTAATACTTAATGATGCATTATATTCTGATTGTAACGATTCACCGGGTAATAAGTTATTAAAATGGTATTTTTTAACTAAAGTATTTTGATCATTAGGAACCATATAATAATCATAATAATCTGGTTTTGCGAAAATATAATTAATTTCTTTATTTCTAACATGTTCATCACAAGCGGTTATGTCGTATAAAATAGGATTTATGAATCTTATATGATTACTATATAATCTAATATCCCAGTTACTCCAATATACATTATGATATTGGTCTTCAACAAATAATTCGCCCTCGTCAGATAATGTTAAGAAAAATTTATAGTTATTTAAGAGTATTTTTTTCATATCAACAGTTATTGATGAAAATAAAGGATTAGTGGAATGCCAAATAGAATAATTATGTTTATCTCTTAATATAAATTCACCTATAGGTGAGAATGCTATATGATAATCACCTTCGAATAATTCAATATTGGCAGTCATAGAAGACCAAGTAGTTCTTGAATTATCTTTTATAACCATATTACCTGTATCTTGAATAAAGAATCTATATCTTTTATTATTTGAAACTAAAGCTTTCTCTTGTTCTAATATATTTTCACATTTCATTTCAATAGTATTTATGTTAAGATCTTTTATAGATTTTTTAAGTATATTATGTTTATAATCATAGTTATCGTTAATTTGAATAGTTGTATCAATTGTTAATGGATATACATATTCAACTGGGAAAGCATATCCGTTATAATTATATTGTGTTCCATATATTTCCCATATTTTTACACCTACACCATCATACAATGAAACAGTAGCTCCAATTTTAGGATCATTTATATCATTAGGTTTATATTCACTTATATATAAATAATAACCCTTATTATCTGGATAACCTACATTAAATGGTAAATCTTTTGGTAATGAATCCCAGACAATATATTCTTCATTATTATTTATTTTAAGTTCTGGTGTTGAATCTGATTTTATTATGTTAGAATTTGTAGTTGAAGTTTCTGTTATAGTTGTAGTAGTAGTAGTAGTAGTTGTTGTGGTTGTAGTTTCTTTTGTAGTAGTTTCTGTTGTAGTAGTAGTTGTTGTAGTAGTAGTAGTAGTAGTTGTAGTTTTTTTAATACTCACGGAAGGTTGTTTTTTTGGAATATTAATTCTTTTTTGTAAAATAGTATTATTATCTTCAGGAATTTCATAAGTACTTTTTATATATTGTAATTTTTTCTTAAGAGTTGCTTTAAATTCTGTTAAAGTAAAGTTTTTATTAACAAAATTTGCATATCTATCAAGTTTCTCAATTAATTCTTTTGAATATTTTACATCATTAACTTTAGGTTTATAAATATTTTTAGCTGTAATATACAAATGTCCATTTTCACCAATAAAGAATTTTAAATCATGATCAACATCGTCGTTCAATGTTTTTATTCCATTAGACCATAAAATATCTTTTTCACTACACAAATTTATATTAGAACCTCTACACAAAATTAGTTCACCTGTTTGTAATAATCCAAAACTATAAGTACCTTCTTTTGTTGATATAAACTTGCCTGGTACTAAATAATTACCTTTATCTTTACCAGAGGATAAAGTATTACCAGCTTTACCATCTTCTTTATGAAATATAAATCTATTAAAAGTAGGATTAACTAAACCATCATTATAAATTCTTGTATCATCACCATAAAATTTAAGTGAATGAGTAAATTCCTTAAATTCTACAGGAACAAGACTTTTATTATATTTAATTTTTGTTTCTCCATCTTCATTTTTATATCCAGTAGCCCAAATAGTGACTTCTGAAATAAATATAGGTATTGGAACAATACTTTGAGGTCCATCTTCTTTAAGTGTTACTTGAATAGTTGCTGTCTTAGTTATACCTTTTGAAATAGAATTTGAAAATTGATAACTATTTTGCGCTGATATATCTACAGCTTCTTCAAGACTATCCTGTGTAGAATTACTGTATTGATTTGAATGTCCATAGGTATATCCATTAGTAGTGGTGTCACTTTTGGATTCTTCATTTACCCATCCAGAATCTTCATTAAAATTAGAAGTTAACATTCTTGAAGTAGCATCACTTACTGAATTTTCTTTAGATGATGTTTCTGAATGACCAGTTGTATGAGTATCAGAATAACCAGTAGAATTTGTCCATCCATCATTAATACCTGAAGAATCAGTAATACATTTTGACCAAGTATCAGTTACAGTTTTAGCACCGCCATTTGTAGTACCATGTGTTTTAGTAGTACCCGATGTACGAGTACCAGCTAAGCTCATAGCAATTTGATTATTTAATTCATTCGCTGATTCTATCATCTGTTCTTGTAGCATCTTTTTTTGAACAACATTAGCTTGATCTTGTAAATAAATTCCTGCGCCATTCATAAATAAATTAGCCCCACCTACAAGAAGATCTACAATACCCGTAAAATCTCTTTTTTTATGATTCATTGTTATTGCTGAGTTATTTATATCTCGTTTATGATATGTACCTGGACCAGAATATACGCGATCAGTGCCACCAAAAGCTCCATGTACCACATCATCAACCCATGTATTATCTATACTATCGTTAATTAAATCAGCAAAAGCATAATCTACGCCATCATTTTTTGCTATATCTACTTTTCCTTTTATATATTTATACACTTCTGTACCTTCAATATATTTAGCAGCATTTGCTAAATCTGAATTTGTATCTATTGTTTCAGCAGTAAAATATTTTACACCTCTAGCTTTTTCAAAATCATTTCTGTCCATTCTTGAATATTCTTCTGTTTTGGATGTTTCATCTGTCGTACTCCAATTTGTTTCATTAGCTTCATCTCTTCCATCAGTTACAGCATGAGAATGATCTTCACTTACTGTATAAGTATGAGCCTTTTCAGAACTTTTAGTATTAGAATCTTCAGTATTTGTAGTAGTAGAATTATTAGTTGAATTAATTATACTATGTGTTTTTTCAAAAGATTTAGAAAATCCTTTTGATGTACTTCCGTTAGTAGAATTGGATATAGAATAAGCACGAGCTAATTCAATGGATCTATTTTGTTCGTCTGTATAGGTATCACCTTTAGTAATTGTCTTACCAGCAGATCTATGATAAGAATGACCATTTTCATTACTTATACTGATGGTATCTTGAATTTCATCAGTATATGAAATAGTACATGTAGTAGTTGAATCTTTATTTGAAAGTGATGCACATTCAATAAAATCAGATTTATGATTCTTTTCTAATTCTTTAAACAGTTTTTCATCTCCAGTATAAGGAATACCCATTGTTGTAACAAAATTAATTTCATCAGGTTTTATACCATTAATTTTAATTAATGTATGATGATATGGATTATAGGCTGGATTATGTTGACTAGCTAATGGAATACTTTTAATACCCTTTTTAATAAAATCTTCATATACACTTTTTATTTTTATTTTATATTCTTCTATTGTTCGAGATTTAAAAATTGATATTTCATCTTCATTTTCTTGATCATTAGGATTGGATTCCTCAATATCCCTTTTTTCATAATTAACATTTTCTTCTATTTTGTAATATTCACCAACGTTATTAACTAATGTATTATTACCACAATAAGATACACCAAACCAATTAGGTCCAATATATCTAGCATAGTCTTCAATGTTATCAAAATAAATTATATTATTATTAGAATCAGTGTAGTATGGATCAACCATTTTGATCATACTATTACTAGTATAAACACAAAACTCTTTACTTGCATTACCTTCAATACTTTCAGTATCTTCAATACCCTGGGTATTTTCAGGATCTAAAATACTTTCAGTATTTTCTATCTCGGTTACATTAACAAATTTTGAACTTATACTAGTTATATAACTAGTAATAAATAATAATGGTTTTAATAACATTTTTATTACTTTTATAATATATATTTTTGTAATTAACTTAAAAATAATAGTTTATCATTTTATAATTTTTATATATGTTACAAATTAATAT
>SUTP01000085.1:0-5643 GCA_015062815.1 Methanosphaera stadtmanae
GACATATGATTATCACCTGCATAATAATCATAATGCCCCGGACCATAATAAGTATATTCACCATCACTTTGTTGTACAGTTATAGGATTATCTCTAGTAGCACCCTGATGACTATCATCACGCTGAGGATCATAATCAGAATCCTTACTGGAAGAACTACTACTAGATTTTTGAGATACAACTGTTACATTTTCAGCTGTATCATTTTTTGTAGTATTAGCATTAGGATCAAGTTTCATAGTTTTTAGAATATGAATGAGAACTTCTTCATTAGTTGTTGAAACAAGAACATTTTTATGTGTAAAATTACCTACATAACTATAAATTCCAGTAGATTCCGAATAATTATAAGATAATCCATCCTTTGATATGCTTTTTGATTTGAATTGGTAAGCTTCTCTGGAAGCTGCAAATTCTGTTGCTTCACTCATATCATTTAATTTTGCATCTTCTGAATCAAAGGTGTGAATCATCAAATCATATTTTGTATCATTGTAAACAGTATATAATTGAGTATAATTACTCATTATTCCATTATCATCAGGTACTTCCATTATAATACCATTCATTGTTATATTTTTATAATTTATATTTTCAGGTATTGAAAAATATGCTCCAATACCAATAGCCATTATTAATATAACAGCTACAATTAAAACAATACCCTTCTTTTTCATATTATCACTTTAATTTTCTTTCTGAATTTTTCATCATAACATATCCTTTAAATAGATCCAAATCTTCTTTGGTTGTTATTTTAATATTAGTTTGATTACCTTTAGATAAATATATTTCACGATTCATTAAGTACATTAATGTAGTTGTATGCGGTTCCACTTTATCCAGTAAGTCTTTTTCAATGGCTTCATCATATAATTGTGTTATATATGAAAATTTAAAGCACTGAGGAGCATTTAATATCATTACCTTATCTCTATCAATCCACTGAGTAGATTTATCACCATCATTAGTTCCTAATAATAACATTGAGGGTATTGCTGGTGAAGAATTTCCTTTTTCTTTACATACTCTTATAGCATCTGTTATTATGTCATCTGAAACAAATGGGCTTGCACCATAATGTACTAATACTATATCATCATCATCAAGTATTCCTCTTAGGTTATTTACCCCATTTATAACTGAATGTTGAAAGTCTTTACCTCCTGGTGTTATCCATTTAACTTTGTTTAAATTATATTTTTCTATGAGATTTTTTAGATAGTTTATATGACTTTCAATACATACTACTTCTATTGCATCTACTTCTGGATGCTTTTGAAAGGCTTCAATTGTATATACAAGTACTGGTTTACCAAGTATTTCTATGAATTGTTTTGGTCTGTCTGCTCCTATACGTGAACCTACTCCACCTGCTAGTATTATTGGTACATTCATTATATTTCCTCATAACTTTCAATTACTTTATCTATATTTCTCATTAAGTATCTATATGCTGGTAAGAAGAAAAATCCATCATCTTCACCAACACTTCCTTTAAATAATCCCCAACTAAACCAGTATAATGCATTTAATATTGATTGCCCCATCGCATGTCTATGTTCAAGGGGAGTTAATTCTCTTCCATAATATGATTTAAGCAGATATTCTCTTATTTCATCAGTATATTCATATCGGGTAAATATACTGCAGATATCATTTATGGGATCATTTATTCCGGAATATTCCCAGTCAATTAAATAAAAATCACCTTCTGATGTAAAAAGAAAATTTGGTTCATATACATCATGATGACTTACAACTAACTCAATATCATATTTTTCCCGTTCTATCTTAACAAATTCATCAATCTTTTCTATTTTAGTAAATAATTCTTTAAATTCTTTAAACAGATTACCCTTAGTTTTACATGCCTTAGTTATTAACTTTTTAGATTCAACAAGATTATCAAACATTTTTACATCATCCGATAGGGGAATTTCATGTGTTTTATGTAGATAATCCACTACCTGTGAGAGCTGTTTTTGATTAGATAATATATCACCTGGAACTATATTTTGAACATAATGAGAAATTTTCCAACCAGTTTTATCCATATAAATTAAGGAATTATCCAAGCCAAATTCTTTAGCTTTATATTGAGTGTAATATTCTGTCTGTCTATTAATTAAATTATCAGCAGTTCCACCAGGATGTCTGTAAATATATTCATGTCCATCTACTGAAAATTTAAATGATACATTAGTTAATCCTGCTTCTATTACTTCAATCTCTTTAATATTATTTGGATGACAATTTAATATTTGACAAATATTATCAACAATCTCTGAATCCACATTTAATAGGAAATCAGAGTCAAAATGTCTTAAATCATCAATACTATCAAATTCTATTATACCCTCTTGTTGAGATCTTTTCATGTATAATGTTAATTCTTTAATATGTTTTGAATAAAATTCTTCCCAAAACATATTTGCTATACCAAAATCATTAATTTCATCCTCTAATAATTCACGAAACTTTTTGGAGAAGTTTTCATTTAAGTATGCATGTCCAATCATTGCCATTGCATCATGACCCGCAATATAACAACCAGTAATAATATTTGCATCAGAGTAGTCTACGGAAAATTCCCTGAATTTTCCTTCAAAATAGTCACAACATCTATATGATCTATTTTCAGTATTGTTATCTAAAAAAGGATTTTGTAAAAAGTAATGATCAGCACAACAAATAAATGTATTCTTTAAATGTTCTCTTGCTACATATACCGAGTATATATTTCCATATTTACTGAATGTATTATTAATAAGTATTTTTACTTCATCATACATTTGTTCAAGGTAAAAAAACTTTTCTTTCATGTATCCAACAATAACAAATATTTCAGTTACCCCAGCTTCAAGTAATTGCTCTATTTGCCGTTCAATAAGTATTTCTCCCCTAACTTTTAAGAGTCCCTTGGGTTTTTCATATGTGAACGGAGCAAATCTATCTGATTTACCTGCAGCCATTATAATAGCATTTTTTTCCATTTTATTCGCCATGTTTTAAAAATTATTTATAAAAAAGATTAGGAACTTAATATTTTAAAAAGTTTAAGTACATATTAAATTCTTTTATTATATTATATCAATAATATTAAAAATATTTTTTTATGAAAAACTCATTATTAGATTTTTATCTCTATAAATGATTAAAATTATAAAAGATGTTAAAAAGAGATTTAATGAAATATTACATTATTCAGACACTTAGTGCAACGAATCTATAAAAATATGAGCCTAAATATTTGTATAATATTATAATATAATGATAAAAATATGGTTCAATATGATATTATACTCATAATAAAACATACTGTTTTTACACCCATTAGAATCCATAGAAACTAAATCTATCCAGATGATTCTGCATTTTTTCTTTATTGTTTTTGGATAACTTTTTATCCAATAATATTTCTGAATAGTCCTGATAATAATAGATGGCATTATAAAATGATCTATCATCAAGATATATTTCATTATCCAAAATATCCATAATATCATTTAACAGTTTAGATGCAAATTCATATTCTTTAAGATTTACTAGCTTTTTAATATCTTCCCTCATGAATTGTTTCAATGGTTTTGAAAGTGAATCTATATCATAGTATCCAGAATAACTAAATCCTCGACCTTTTGCATTGTTAAATATTCGTTTAAGTTTCTTTTCATAAGTCTTCTTATCAATTAATGAATTGTGATGGAAATGATTGATAAAATCATACTTAAACTTAGGATTACGTTTAAATTCTTTTTTAATGAATGAATCCAGTTTTGTTTTACTAATATTTTTTAATATGCTATCAGTATCCTCATTTAACAGTGATTTATCTTTATTGTAATATTTTTTGTGGTCTTCAAGTATTTCTGGATATTCATCTATAAATTTTAGAAATATAGCCTCATGTACGCAGTGTGATTTGCTTGAGCATGAACAAGTAACATCAAGAAATATATCTTCCTCCAATATTAACTCTACATTAAATTCACGAGTGCTTTTAATTGTCGCATTTATTGTGGATGAAGTATGTTGAATATTATCAATTTTTTCCCTTAAATTTATCTGCCTTTTCAAGTACACTCTTAGTATATAAGTATTTCCAAGTATTCATGATAATCACTTTAAATATTATTTAAACTAGGTATATATTATAGATATTAAATGTTTTTATTATAATATTTATCATATTCTTTCAAATAAATACAATATATTGTTTATTTTCAAATTATTTTATTATAAATCATTTGTTTGACATACTTAGTTTTTTCTAGCATACCTTTATCCACTAATTCATTCAAATCATGAGAAGCAGTATTTCTCACAATATCAAACATCTTCATGTACTCTTTTATTGTTATTTCTGATTTATCGACAACTTTAAAAACTCTTTTTGCCTATTATTTAATGTATTATAATTACTATCCCCCTAAAAGTTACTTCAAAGAATAAGCCTGTTTCAGCAAATTCTGGTTCTTTCAAACCATGTGCTCTCATAGCATCTTTCATCCGTTTAATTCCAGTTCCTACATGTTCCATATACCTTGTTTTTGAAAATATATTACATATAGCTTCATTTCGATGTATTGACTTATTTTCTTCAAGTTCATCAATTGTTAGTGGATATACTAAACGTCCAGGACTTCTTATTTCAATCAGGTCATTATATATGTAAAATGTTATAGGAGCAGTACTTATTGTATAATCTCTATGTGCTAATGCATTTACAAGTGCTTCACGTATTGCTTCAAATGGATAATCTTGCATTGTTTTTCGTTTAAATCCTTTAATTTGAGAAGTATTAATTAATGTTTTGTTAAAAAATAATTCTGCTTCTTTCAATAACATTTAAATATATTATTATGTAGTTTTAAATAAAATTCATTTTTAACAAATAGTATTAAAAATAAAATAAAAATGATGATATAATAAAATTTTAAATAAAAATAATACTAACACAATTATTAATTATTCTTATATATAATAATTATGAATAATTAAAATAAACATCAATTAAATTAAACAATAAATAATAAAACCATAAAAATATAAACTACAAAACCAAGAAAAATATAATCAATAAAAACAAGCATATTATCAATCATAAATTGACAACGTTGATAATAAGAAAAAGAAATTAGATTATAAATTTATATCTAATTTAAAACCAGTTCCAATAAATTGTGCAATATCTCTTCCAGTATCATCGATTACATCAACATTTATAATGGAAGAAGTTCTACCACTTTTTTTACAGTAAGCTTTTGCTATTAATTTTTCGCCTTTTGGTGGGCTTAAATAGTTAATACTGACTTGTTGAGCAACTGTTAATTGATGTATCTGGTTGGATAATACTGCGAATGAAAAATCTGCTAATGTGAAAATAACTCCACCCATTACTCCCCCATAAGCATTTCTATGAATATCTTGAAGTACCATACTACATTGACATGTATCCTCTGTTAATTCATCTATTTGTGCCCCATTGCTTGTAGCAAATTTATCTGCTTTAAAAAATTCTCTTGCTTCTTCTAAACTTTTAAAACTAGTCATTTTATCTCCTTTACTATATTTTCTTAATGTTACTATATTAAATTAAGTTATTCATCAATATAAACTTTTCTAATACTATTTATTTGT
>SUTP01000085.1:5743-7310 GCA_015062815.1 Methanosphaera stadtmanae
TTGTTATTATAGCTGTTTTATTTATTTTATTATTCATATACAGTAACAATGATAATATAGTTTATAGTGCTGGTACTTATAATGTTGGTGTTGATATACCTGCTGGTGATTATAAATATATACAGACAGATCCCACAGGCACAGAATGTATGTTAAGATTACTTGAGAACAATAGTAGTAGTAATATATTAGGTGCTTATGAAACAAATCATAAAGGTGCATCTATTTATGTACACTTAGATAATAATGATACATTAGACTTTAAAAGTGGATCACTACAATCAGCCAATAATAGTCAGAAAGCCCAACCTGATGAAAAAGGTGAATACTATGATGGAATATATAAGTCAGGTACTGATTTAGAAGCAGGAACTTACAAGTTAACTAGAGATACTAGTGGTCTTAATACAAATAGTCCTGAAGATACTACAGTAATTATATCCAATAATCCAGAATACAGAAATTTAAATTTAACTTTCATATATGATCAACTTAATTACACGAATACAAGTATTAGTACATTTGATTCTGAAAGTGTTTCATTTAATAATGAATCACAAATTGACACATTCTATAAAAATGGTACTGTAATTATGAAAGACAAAAGTGTTATTCACACATTTTTAGATGGAAATGAAACATATATGATAGATATTCCTGATAATACATACGTATTTATAGGAAATGCTCATATTAAAAAAGTTTAACCTCCCATTCTTATTTTTTTAATATAAATATTTAATAAGCATGAACTATAATCTTTTAATATAGTGATAAGATGAGTTATGGATTAAGCAGAAAACATTACAGTATTGGAGATGCTGAAGAGATAATATTACAATCCAATAAAAAGGATTTAATATTCACAATACACTCATTTAAACGTGAAAGTAAAAGAAATATTAGTGAATCATATGTTAAAAAAGCTATTTTAGAATTAGATTATTTAGACATAACCCAAGATGGTGCAAATGAATTCAAACTTTATTATCCATCAGAAACACAAGTTAATAAAGAGTTAATAATTGTTATTGCAATAAATGATGATAAAAAAATAATTATTCAAAGTGTATGGGAAGAAAAGAGATACTAATAATAATAAGACAAAAAAAGGTGCTATAATGTTAATGAAATGTGATATTTGTAATTGTGAATTTGATCATACAAATGCTGGAGAATGTGACTGTGGATATGAATGTGGTGGAGCATCTGTAAAATGTCCAGAATGTGGTTTTGATGTAGATGTTCCTGAAGAATTAAGAGAAGAAGTAATGAATTCAAGAAAAGAAAAATCAGTATTCACAAAAACAGAACGTTTACTTAAAAAATATAATTTATGAAGATGATAAAATGTTTGAAAAATACGAAAAAGCAGGTAAAATAGCAGCAAAAGTACGTGACCAGGCAGTGAAGAAAATAACTGCAGGAATGAAGGTTTCCGAATTAGTTGATTTTGTCGAAAATAGTATTCTTGAAACTGGAGCAGGTTTATCATTTCCATGTAATATTTCTATAAATCAAATGGCTGCTCATTATACTTCAAATCCAGGAGATGATACATTATTCT
>SUTP01000086.1 GCA_015062815.1 Methanosphaera stadtmanae
GTATTTTGTTTCATAATATTTGTAATTCACCATATTTCAGTTTTGTAATTATTTTGTCAAGTACTCCGAGGGTGTTTTCATAAAAAGATTATTCTGATTCTTAAGACTTCTTTTCAGTTGTTAAGGGTTATTAACACATTTAATATTATGCTTGAAAACACCCTTGTACTCATTCTAAAAAAATAAAAATAAAAATAATGAATTATAGAAGATATAATAGGTGATTTTAAAATGAAAGTATTATTAGTTAACGGAAGTACACGTGAAAAAGGATGTACATTCACAGCATTATCTGAAATGGAAAAAATTTTAAATGAAGAAAATATTGAAACAGAAATGTTTTGGATAGGAACTGATCCTGTATATGGTTGTACAGCATGTCAGGCATGTTCAAAACTAGGAAAATGTGTTTATGATGATGTCTCTAATGTTTTAGCTCAAAAAATGCAAGAAGCTGATGGAATTGTTATAGGAAGTCCAGTGTATTATGCAAATATTAATGGTTCATTAGCTGCGGCATTAGATAAGGCTTTCTACCAAAATTCATCCGCTTATGAAAATAAAGTTGCTGCAGCAGTTGTAAGTTGTCGTAGGGGTGGAGCTGGTCCTGCATTTGATAGATTAAATAAGTATTTTACAATTACAAGAATGCCTGTAGCTTCAGGTCAATATTGGAATGCTGTACATGGTCAAACACCAGATGAAGTAAAACAGGATATTGAAGGAATGCAGCAAATGAGAGATTTAGCAAGAAGTATGTCTTGGATGTTAAAAAATCTTGTTGGTACTCAAACTCCTGAACGTGAACCAAAAACTTTTATGAACTTCATTCATTAAAGGATTAAATGTAAAATCATATATTAGTGGTATAACCTTTAAAATAAAGTACTTTGTCTTGTTTTATCTTTTTTGGGTATTGTGGATAAATAATTAAATATATCAGAAGGTTTATTCATAATATCATTTTTTCTAGTTTTATTCATAAAATAACTCATTAACTCTTTATTGTTGGGACTAGCAATATTGTATTTATTTCCATATTCTTTAATATATTTCTTTTTAAGATTTGGAAAATGTTCATCAAGCTTTTTATAAAAATATTCACGATTTCCATCTCTAAGAGTCATGCCCATTCCAAAACATATTATTCCTTTAACATCAAGAGCAATGCAGGCTTCTATGATTGATTCAATGTTCTCTTTATTATCTGTAATATAAGGTAATACTGGACATAACCATACAACGGTTGGAATATTTTTCTCTTGGAACTTTTCTAGTACTTTAATTCTTTTATTAGTATTAATGACATTAGGCTCTATAATCTTGCTTATATCATCATCAATACATGTTAAAGTCATTTGTACTACAGTTTTAGCATCTTGATTAATTTTTGATAATAGATCAATATCTCTTAAAATTAAATCGGACTTGGTAATACAAGTAAAACCATGTCCATAATTATTTATTATCTTTAATGATTGTCTAACATATTTAAGTTCTGATTCAAGGGGCATATAAGGATCTGTCATTGAACCAGTTCCAATCATACATTTTTCTTTTTTGTTTCTTAATGCTTTTTTTAGAAGTTCTAAAGAGTTTTTCTTAACTTCCACATCATTAAATTCATGGTTCATGTTATAAAAATTGCTTCTGGAGTCACAGTATATACAACCATGTGTACAGCCTCTGTATAGATTCATACCATTTTTTGGTGATAATATACTTTTAACATTAACGTAATGCATTATTAAATCCTCAGATATATGTTATTGATAAAATTGTGAATGGTCACATTAAATGATTATTTCATATTCATCTTTTTCTTCATCTCGTATTCTTGAATCTGATTCTATTAAATCATGAACTAATGGATTATTAATAAGTTTTTTCCAAACTTTAAAATTAACTTTGATAAAATCATCATTGAGTTTAATATTATCTCTAATTAATGGGCATTCATAGGGAAATTCATTTTCATCTAATATTAAATGAAAGTCACCATCTGGGGTGATATGTGGTATTAATGGAAATGTTCTGCATTGTATTGGTCTAATGTTACGGTCACATTTAGGTGGATTTTTACAGGCAAGTAAATAAAGTCCCTCATGGAAATAATCTTCTTCATCAGAATTTATATAATATAATTCGAAGTCATCACTATTTTCATACATTAACTCTTCACCGGGCATAAGATAGAGTCCTAATTGACTATTTTCATAGTCATTTTGGTCAGTTCCACAACATGCAGCATCACATAATTTACCACAATCAAAATCAACAGGAGAGACTTCATCAAGCATTTGATAGAACTTTTTAATAGTTTTTTTCATTTCCTCGGCTGTAATTTCCATAATATCAACTCATACTTTTATTTATTGAAAATATAGTTAATCAACATAACTATTAAATTCTTTGAAAAAATAAATTATTATATAATATCAAAATAAATTATGGCTCTGATTATTATGGATTTACTAGAATTAATGCTTAAAAGAAGGAGTATACGGGAATATACAGATGAAGATATTGGTGAAGATAACTTAAATAAAATAGTGACTGCTGGATTATTAGCACCAAGCAGTAGAAACAGAAAACCTTGTGAATTTGTAGTGGTTCAAGATAAGACAATATTGAATAAATTATCTAAATCTAAAAAATCAGGTTCAGCTATGTTAGAAAATGCTAATGCGGCAGTAGTGGTTATTGCTGATTCAACAAAGGCAGATACATGGATTGAAGATTCATCTATTGCTTTAACATATATGGATTTAATGGCTGCACAATTAGATATTGGTAGTTGTTGGTGTCAATCACATTTAAGATTTTCAGATGATGGAATAAGTTCAGAAGAAGTTATTAAAAATATATTATCACTGGATGATAAATATCGTGTTGTAGGTATATTATCTTTAGGTATAAGTGAGAATAAACCTGAAAGACATCAATTATCTCAATTAGATATAGATAAAGTGAAATACCTTTAATTTATTCTTCTTTTAATATTTCTTTTAATTCATTAATCTTTGTTTTAGATTCATCAAAGTTTAATCTATCCATTGAATCTATTAAAAAATCGATTTTTTTTTATTATTTCATCGTCTAATTTATCATCAAATATTGTTAATTCGACTAATTTTTCATATTTATCATGTAATTTGGAGTTATCAAATTTTTCTCTCATTTCTGTTTCAATATCTTCCTGTGCATTGTTTAATAACTTAAATAGTTCCTTTTTATCCATATTACAGCCCTCATTCTTATTACTACTTACTTCTATAGTAATACCTATAATCTAAGTAATATATAAATATTTTAGTAAGCTATTACTTTTAATAAGAAAATCAGGGGTTTTTATATAAAAATAGAAAACTTAAAGTTAAATGTAATGTATAATATTAATAGAGATAGTTTTATTTTTAGATTAAAGATAATTCTTATGAATCTATTTTATAAATAAGGGAAATAAGTTCATTATTATTTTATTATTAATTGGATTGAATTATATGAATGTTGAAAAATTAATTGGTAATACGCCAATGATTAAAATTAATTATGAGTATGAAGGAAAACAGGGAAGTATATATACCAAACTTGAATATTACAATTACTCTGGAAGCATAAAAGACAGAATAGCATTATACATCATAAAAAAAGAACGTGAAAATGGGAATTTAAAGGATGGACAAAGCATAGTTGAAGTAACAAGTGGAAATACGGGCATATCATTTAGTGCAATTGGTGCATTATATGGTCATGAAGTTCATTTATTTATGCCTGACTGGGTCTCATTAGAAAGAAGAAAAATCATTGAAATGTATGGAGCACATGTACATTTAGTTTCAAGAGAAGAAGGCGGATTTAAAAAAGCTTTAATACTAGCAGAAGAATATGCACAAAAAACAGGTGCATATAGACCACTCCAATTTGATAATGAATTAAATACAGAAGCACAATATAAAACAACAGGTAAAGAAATTATAGAGCAGATTCCTGATGTAAATGCATTTGTATCTGGAATTGGAACTGGTGGAACATTAATGGGAATAGGACAGAGAATAAAAGATAATAATCCTGATTCAAAAATATTTGCTCTTGAACCATCAACACTATCTATCCTCAAAATGGGAATGGAGGAAGGAAGCCATATGATAGAAGGAATTGGGGATGATTTTATACCAGGAATCATCAAAAAAGAGTTAATTGATGAAATAGTTTTGATTGATGATATAGATGCTATCAACATGGCAAAAAAAATAGCAAAAGAATTTGGTCTGGGTATTGGAATATCTGGGGGAGCTAACTTCCTTGCAAGTGTAATAATGGATAATGATAACCTAAAAATAGCAACAGTATTCCCAGATGATAATAAAAAGTATATAACAACTAAACTATCAGAAGAAATAGATGAAAATTCTGAATTGATTTCCAATAAAATAAAACTCATAGATTTTGATGTAATATAATCAAATTTTTTCTCTAAAGAAAATATACGGAGTTAATTATTTGGGTAATTAATAATTTGATCTATTAATAACTTTTGTTCTGCATTCAATGATTTAATCTTCTTTTCTATTTTATTAATTTCTTCAAGAGTTTCTGAAACATCAATTTTATCTTTTTGTTGATATGTATTGACGTATAACTTAATATTTAAGTTATAATCATTATTAAGAATTTCTTGAGTACTTGCTAAATGAGAATATTTTTCGATTTCTTCTTTATTTCTATAAGTTTCTACAATCCTATCAATATCACTATTTCTTAAATTATTTAGAGAATTACTCTTTTCATAATACTGGGAAGCATCAATAAACAAAATATCCTCATTTTTATCTCTATTTTTTTTGAAAACTATAATACATGTCGGAATATTTTTATAAAAGATTTTTTCAGGAAGTCCTATCACACAATCAATATAATTATTTAGTATAAAGTTTTTTCGAATTTCTTTTTCCGCATTTGCCCTAAATAATACTCCTTGTGGAATTGCAACTGCCATGATTCCATCTTTTTTTAAGTTAAAAATCATTGTTTCAATAAAGGCAAAATCTGCTTTAGATTTTGGAGGTAGTTTTTTATAATTTCTGAAACGTTTTTCTTTCAATAATTCCTTAGAGGCAGCCCATTTTTTTAAAAATGGTGGGTGTGAAACTATAGTGTCCATTAGGGGTAACTGTCTTTGTGATATTGTTGAATCTTCATGGTATATGTGTATATTTTTAGGTAAAATATCATGCATAATTAGGTTTATTATACCTATAGTGTAATTAGTTTTGTCAAATTCTTGACCATAATAATTAATTACTTCTTGATTTTCTTTTAATTTTAATAATGTTGAGCAGGATCCACAGGCTGCATCATAAACATTGTTTAATATCTTATTTTTCATGTATACTATTTTACTAAGTAATAATGAAATTTCTGGAGGGGTGTATGATTTCTTCATCAAAGATTTCATTAAATCATTGAATTGGTCATTGTCTTTGAAATTTATGGAGTCAATACTTTTTAATACTTCTTTGAACGTTTCTTCATTTATTTCTAGATTTTGAAAGTTAATGTCTGTAAATAAGTTACTTAATTTTTTATCTTGAAATTCAATTTCTTTTATGGCATTATCCATTTTTAGTAATATATTTTTATTCGTTATAATGTTGGTGTAGAGATTTTCTGGTTTAATAAAATAACCCAATTCCTTTAAACTTTCTTCTTTTATTTTTTTGCCATAAAATTCATTATTTTCATCATCAAATGCTTCTTGAAAATTTATATTATATTTAAATAACTTTTTATTGTTTTCTTTTTCAATTTTATTAGATAAATATTTATAGAATATGGCTATAATCAAGTCCTGTTGATACTCCTCGGATTTCATATTTTCTAGTAAAATTTCAGAAGAAAGGCTGATTACTTCGTTGATACTTTCCATGTTTTTATTCTCCAAATATTATTTCTTCAATTAAATCTTTTTCTAGTTTTAATTGTTTTTCGATTAGTTTTTTCTTTTCTTCAAATGTTTTTACTAGTTGAGTATATAGCTCCTCTTTGTCATAGATATTAGGTGCTTCTTCATAATCAGAGATTACTGAATTGTATGAAATGTTAAACATTTCATTTTCTTCATCTACATTTGGTTTTTCACAGAGTAAATTATAGGAGTTTTCATATCTTATGGGTTCTTTATCTATTTTTTTTATATCAAAGTTTTTGATGTTGCTTATGTTAATTACTTTTACGCTTGTTTGTTCGGAAAATTTGTATATTTGTTCTTTTGTATATTCACTATTTAAATAAAAAGTCAATAGTTCTGGTGAATAATCATCTTTTACCTTGATTATAGCATAATTTGATGTTGTTGTTATGTTTTCATCATCAAAATCTATTGTTATGGCAGTATAAGGAGGTGTTAATCGCATTATGATATTACCTTTTTTAAGAAGATATTTTTCATTTAGTTTTTTGTCTGTTTTTAGTGTTTCTAGGTTATTTTTATCTATTTTAAAGTTATTTTCATTGTTTAATGTGATTATTTTATATTCATAGTTTTCTTCTTTATTTTTAAATAGTGTATTTCGTACTCCACTATGTATTTGTGCAATTTCATTAATTTTTATAGAGGTAATTTTTAGGTCTCCTTATTAATCCGATATAATTATGTTTAATTTTTTAAGAATAAAAATTTATTCTTTAAAAATATTTCCTATATTTTTATGATTAAATAATAAAATATTTTTTTCATAATATTTTAGGAAATATTTATATACTTCTTAAATCATAAGAAATTATACCCAAAATTATAAAAATAATATGAAATTTAACATAGAAAAAAACTTTCTATTCAAAAAAAATAGTATTATAATAAGGAAGATCAAAAATGGAAGAAAAAGAAATTTATTTCACAATAACAGGGGTGGATTTTTTCAATGGAATTAAACCATTTAAAATAAATTCCATACTCAAACTTGTCAAAGAACCAGAAAATGATTATGACCAAGAAGCTATACGAGTAGAATTAAGATATTCGGGTCCATCAGCTTATGTTGCAAATAGTGTTGAAACAGTAGCTAAAGGAACTTACAGTGCTGGAAGATTATATGATAAAATATTAGATGTCGATTATGGTCGAGTAGTATTTATCTTAGGAAAAACAGTCATTGCTAATCTTCTTACAAAAGATGAACTTGAAAAAGAGAAAAATGATGATGATAGTGATGTTAATTTTATATAGGAGAGAGTACTTGACAAAACTATTTTTTGATAGAAAAAAAGTATTACTAAATATTAATGGTTAATACTCTTTTTATCGAT
>SUTP01000021.1 GCA_015062815.1 Methanosphaera stadtmanae
TATTAAGATTACATAAGGAAGTTCCACATGAGGATATAATAAATATTTTGGATGAATTTACTGGTAAAATATATCAAATACCTCCTGTAAAGTCAGCAGTTAAGAGAGAATTAAGAGTACGTACAATATATGAAGTTAAATTACTTGAAATTGAAGGTCAGGATGTACTTTTTAGAATAAAATGTGAATCTGGAACTTATATCCGTAAGTATTGTCATGATATAGGAGAAGCATTGGGTTGTGGAGCACATATGGCTGAACTTAGAAGAACTATGGCGGGTTCTTTTTTGGAGGATGATACATTAACGACGTTACATGATTTAACTGATGCATATTATTTTTATAAACAGGAAAATGATGAAACAGAATTAAGAAATATCATTCAACCAATGGAATATTGTACTAAATTTGTTAAAAAAGTATATGTTAAGGATTCTGCTGTGGATGCAATTTCTCATGGTGCAAATCTTGCAAATAGTGGGATTGTAAAACTTGATGTAAATATTCATCAAAATAATATTGTTGCTGTTATGACTTTAAAAGATGAGTTACTTGCAATTGGTACAAGTTTATATTCATCTAATGATATTGCTAATTTGGATACTCAAATAGTTATTGATATACAAAAGGTATTTATACTACCAGGTACATACATAAAGATGTGGAAGTAATGTCATAGGAAAAAAATAATAAAAAATATTGTTTTTAATATGATTATTTCTTCAACAGAAATTTATTAGATTTTTTTATTAACTGTAGAACCTTTAATATGCGTATTAGGGGCGAGGTCAATATTTAAGATATTATTTAATCCAAAAATAATATTAGTTTTTTCATGGTTTAGCTTTGGCTATGTAAAAATATGTAATTATATAGAGGCAGTATGCCGTTTCATTACATGAATATGATCTTCTTTTTACAGTAGTAGAAAATTGGTTGAAGAAGATTGTATTAGAAGATAGATATTATTATTTAATTGGAAATATTTTAAATATAATTATAAAATATATGCCGAGAT
The DNA here is from genome assembly GCA_015062815.1 of Methanosphaera stadtmanae. Lineage (GTDB taxonomy): Archaea > Methanobacteriota > Methanobacteria > Methanobacteriales > Methanobacteriaceae > Methanosphaera > Methanosphaera stadtmanae_B. Next base: position 1,019 of record SUTP01000021.1, read on the forward strand.
AGTCTAGCTTGGTAAGGCGCGAGACTGGAAATCTCGTGGAGATCCCTCCTCGGGGGTTCAAATCCCCCTCTCGGCGCTTATAATTATCTTTTAGAATATTTTGTGAATTTAGAAATATCTTTAATAAAATAACTTACTTATTTTAACAGTTTATTGATTATTTTAATTGTTATTAAAACAGTATTCTGTTTTGGCTAAATTATTCCGAAATAAATTAAGATAATACATGACTATTTTTCTAAATCCTAAAAGAGATTATAAAAAAATCAAAGCTTATTTTTTCCTATTAATTATTATTAATAGAGATTACTTTTCACACGTTAGATAATTTAGCATTTTTTTAAAATTTATATAAATGGAGAATTCGTATGGCTGAACAAGAATTTAAACATATGGTTCGTATAACTCGTAAAGACGTTGACGGAAACAAAACAACAGTTACAGCTTTAACTGAAATCAAAGGTGTTGGAAAAGCATTTGCTCGTGCAATATGTAAAGTAATAGATATTGACCAAGATATGCAAATCGGATACATCGATGATGAATCAGTTGAAAAAATCGAAGCAGTTCTTGAAAATCCACAGGAATTTGGAATTCCTGAATGGTTATTAAACAGAAGAATTGACTATGTAACTGGTGAAACTACTCATCTCATAGAATCTGATTTAAACATGACTCTACGTGATGACTTAAACAGAATGAAAATGGTCAGAAGCTACAAAGGTAAAAGACACGAAGTTGGTCTTCCTGTACGTGGTCAAAGAACTAAATCAACATTTAGACATGGATCATCTGTTGGTGTAAGCAGAAGTAGAAATCCATAGAAAGAATTATTTTTAAATTAAATTAAAGGAGATTTGATTATGGGACATCCAAAAAAACCACGAAAACAATACAACACTCCATCACATCCATGGAATGCTGATCGTATAAAAGAAGAAAACAGATTATCTGCAAAATATGGTTTAAAAAACAAAAAAGAAATCTGGAAAGCTGAATCTAGAGTAGAAAGATACCGAAGAGATGCTCGTGTACTTTTAGGTATGGATTCTGAACAATCCAAAAAAGATAGTAAACAATTATTAGACCATCTTATAAGTGTAGGTATCTTATCACCTAATGCTGAACTTGATGAAGTATTAGACATCAACGTGGAAGATGTTTTAAGAAGAAGATTACAAAGTTTAGTACACAAAAAAGGTTTAAGTAGCACTGCAAAAGAAGCAAGATTATTTATTGTACATGGACACATTACCTTAAACGGTAGAAAAATCAATGTACCAGGACATCTCGTATCTAAAGCAGATGAAGACAGTATAGACTTCTATCCAGGTTCACCAGTAGCTAAAAGATTAGAAACTGGAGAAGCTGAAGTTGAAGAAATTGAAGAAGTTGAAGCTGAAGAATAATCAAATTAATAATAAAGGTGATATTTATGGCAGAAAAAGATAAATGGGGTGTAGCTCACGTTTACTCATCTTTCAACAATACTATTATAACTGTAACTGATATAACAGGTGCTGAAACCATAACACAATGGTCTGGTGGAAAAGTTGTAAGATCTGACAGACAAGAATCTTCACCATTTGCAGCTATGGAAGCAGCAAACAGAGTAGCAGATGATATAAAAGAAAAAGGAATAGCTGGACTTCATATTAAAGTACGAGCTTCTGGTGGAAATGGTCCAAGAACACCAGGACCTGGTGCTCAAGCAACAATAAGAGCATTAGCAAGAGCTGGTATAAAAATTGGTAAAATTGAAGATGTAACTCCTATACCTCACGATGGTACTGGTAGACCTGGTGGAAAAAGAGGTAGAAGAGTATAAATTTTATTAAAGGGTCAATAACATGAATATAGAACTCATAGAAAAGGATAAAGAAAGGGTTGTATTTACTGTTGAAGGTGTAGATGATACATTTATTAACACAATCAGAAGAATATGCCTTGTTGAAATTCCTACACTTGCAATTGAAGATGTAAACATTTTTAAAAACGATGCTAAAATGTTTGATGAAGTATTAGCTCATAGATTAGGTTTAATTCCATTAACTACTGATCTTGATGCATATGTAATGCCTTCAGACTGTGACTGCGAATCTAATTGTTCAAATTGTAGTGTTTCATTTCTTTTAAAAGAAAAAGGTCCTAAAATAGTATATTCAAAAGATTTAAAATCAGACGACCCAGCTGTAAAACCAGTTTATGATACAATTCCGATAGTAAGACTTCGAGAAAATGAAGAAATAGAATTAGAAGCAATAGCACAATTAGGATTAGGATCAGAACATGCAAAATGGCAAGCAACAACTACATGTGGTTACAAATATTATCCAAAAGTAACTATTGAACCGGGAAAATGTTCAGATTTAGAAGAATATGTTGAATCTTGTCCAAGAAATGTTTTAAAAATTGAAAATGATGATCTTGTAGCAGAAAATGTAGATAAATGTTCTACTTGCAGAACTTGTGAAAGATTATCTGAAAAAGATGATGATGCTATTACTATAGGTTTTGAAGAAGGAAAATATATTTTCAAACTTGAAACTGACGGATCCTTAGAACCATTCGAAGTCCTTACATTAGCTTGTGATATACTATCAGATAAAGCAGATAATATTAAAAATTTTGTGATGAATGAGGAGGAATAGGAAAAATGAAATCAACAAAAACTAACCCTAACACAATAAACTTAATTAACACCCTCACTAAACAATCATCTGCAGAAAATGCTCCTATATGGAAAGCTGTTGCTAAAGAGTTAAATAGAGCTAACAGAAAAACAAAAGAAGTTAATATTTACCATATAGACAAATATTCTAGTGATGATGAAACAGTACTTGTACCTGGAAAAGTTTTAGGTGAAGGAGTTTTAACACATGGCGTAACTGTAGCTGCATTCAAATTTTCAAAAGAAGCAGAAGCTAAAATTAGTGCTGCAGGCGGAAAATGTTTAAAAATAGATGAACTTATGGATGTAAATCCTAAAGGATCTAATGTCAAAATTTTAAAATAAGGTGAATGATAATGGTAACAATTATAGATGCACAAGGACTTGTACTTGGAAGATTAGCAAGTATAGTCAGTAAAAGACTCTTAAACGGAGAAGAAATCACTATCATTAATGCTGAAAAAATTATTATCTCTGGTAACAAAGACTTTATTTACGCTAGATACAAACAAAGAGTAGATAGAGCAAGTATTTCAAACCCAAGATTATTAGGTCCAAAATACCCTCGTAGACCAGATGATATCTTCAGAAGAACTGTTAGAGGAATGGTCCCTTACAGAAAAGCTACTGGAAGAGAAGCATTTAAAAAATTAAGAGTTAACGTAGGAGTTCCTAAAGAACTTGAAGGCGTAGAAGTAGAAGTAGTAGAAAAAGCACAGCCTAAAAATATCCAAAAAAGTATGGAGTTAGGTACAGTTTCAAAACTATTAGGTGCTAAATTTTAAATAAATTAATGGTCGTGTAAATATGAGTAAAGTAGTACACACTAGTGGAAAAAGAAAAACAGCTATTGCTAGAGGTACAGTTAGAGAAGGTACTGGAAGAATTAGAGTTAACCGTAAACCTGTTGAATTATACAACCCTGAATTAGCAAGATTAAAACTTCAAGAACCTATAGAGTTAGCTGGAGATGTCATTAATACCGTAGATATCAGCGTAAGAGTAGTTGGTGGAGGAGTAATGGGTCAAGCTGAAGCAGCTCGTATGGTTATTGCTAAAGGTTTAGTTGAATACACTGGCGATGTTAAACTCAGAGATAAATTTATTCAATATGATAGAACAATGTTAGTTGGAGATCCACGTCGTTCTGAACCTAAAAAATTCGGTGGACCTGGTGCTAGAGCTAAAAATCAAAAAAGTTACAGGTAATCTTATGTTACTCGTAAGATGTTTTACGTGTGGAAAAGTTATATCAGCAAGTTTTGATGAGTTTAAAGAAAGAACTGAAAATGGTGAGGATCCAGGAGCAGTTCTTGACGATTTAGGAATCACAAAATATTGTTGTAGAAGAATGTTCATATCACACGTTGATGTATGGTAGAACATTGGAAACTAAAAAAGGAGAATTAGAGTAAAACTCTATTAAGGACTCCCCTCCTTTATCTTAATTTTTAAGATAAGTGGACTTAGTTAAGTAGATGAATAGGATGATATACCAGAAGGAGTATTTAAGATATGCAATCTAGAGTAGATACAAGATTCGAAAAAGCTCGATTAATTGGTTCTAGAGCATTACAAATTTCAATGGGAGCAAAACCATTAGTTGATTTTGATGTAAGTGAAGATCCAATTAAAATAGCTACTCGAGAATATGAAAAGGGAGTATTCCCATTAGATGCAGTTATTAAAGATGAATATTAGTAATGTCTAATAATCAAATCTGAGTATAAAAATTTAACTTTCTTATTTATACACTTATAGGATATAAAAAAATAGCCCTTTAATTAAGCAACTATTTCTACATTTAAAAAGAGGTGTTTTTTATGGATAGTGTAATTGAAGACGTACGATTAAGAAAAATAATTGATAGTAGAGGAAATCCGACTGTTGAAGTTGATGTTTTAACATGGAATGGATTTGGACGAGCCGCTGCACCTAGTGGAGCAAGTACTGGTGTTAATGAAGTACAATCATTCCCTGATGGTGGAGTAGACAGAGTAATTAGTGAAGTTGAAGATTTAATTTCTTCTGAAATTATTGGTATGGAAGCAGAAGATTTAAGAGAAATCGACAGTGTATTAAAAGAAATTGATGGTACTGATAACTTCTCAACCATAGGTGGAAATACTAGTGTTGCAGTATCTATGGCAGTTGCAAAAGCTGCTGCATCAAGTTATAACTTACCTTTATACAAATTCCTTGGAGGAATTATGCCTACAGCATTACCATTCCCATTAGGAAATATGATTAATGGTGGAGCACATGCAGGAGAAAATGCACCTGATATTCAAGAATTCCTTGTTGTACCTGTAGGTGCAAAAAATGTCTCTGAAGCAATTTTCACAAACATTAATGTTCATAGAAGAATAAAATCAAAAATTCAAGAAAAAGATTCTACATTTACTGGTGGTAAAGGAGATGAAGGTGGATGGGCTCCTAATTTAACTAATGAAGAAGCTCTTGAAATTCAAACATCTTCCTGTGAAGAAATTAGTGATGAAACAGGCGTACTTGTAAGACCAGGTTTAGATATGGCTACCAGTGAATTATGGGATGGAGAAAAATATGTATATGCACGTGAAGGAGTTACAAGAACTGTTGAAGAACAGATTGATTATGTAAATGATTTAGTAGATACATATAAATTCTTCTATGTAGAAGATCCTATACAAGAAAATGACTTTGATGCATTTGCTGAAGTAACTAAAAAATCAGGAAAAGATTGTTTAATTTGTGGAGATGACTTATTTGTTACTAATGCTAAAATATTAGCTGAAGGTATTGCCAAAAATGCTGGTAACTCTCTTATAATTAAACCAAATCAAATTGGTACTTTAACTGATACATATAACACAATCCAATTAGCAAAATCTAACAAATATGTACCAATTGTATCACACAGATCTGGTGAAACCACTGATGAAACTATCGCACATTTAGCTGTAGCATTTAATGCACCAATTATTAAAACTGGAGCAGCTGGTGGAGAAAGAATAGCTAAATTAAATGAATTAGTTAGAATTGAAGAAGAATTAGCAAACCCTAGAATGGCTGAATTATAATTTAGGAGTTTATATGTATATTGATATAAATTATGAAAAATGTCTTGGATATGGCTGTCAGGAATGTTTAGATATTTGTCCAATGATGGTTTTTGAATCTAACAAAACAGTTTTTGTTAAAGACATAGAAAGTTGTTGTAGGTGTGAAGTATGTATGGATATATGTCCTACATCTGCAATCACAATAACGTATTAATATCAATATGAAACTAGGAAATTTAAATCAATAATTAAGAGGAAATTACATGACAGAATTATTAATCCCTTTAGATAAGTACCTTGCAGCAGGATTACATATAGGTACCCAACAAAAAACAAAAGATATGGAAAAATATATTTACAGAGTTAGAGCAGATGGTCTTCACGTATTAGATGTACAAAGCAGTAATGATAAAATAATTGTAGCTGCTAAATTATTATCTAAATATGAACCAGATGACATACTTGTTGTATCTACAAGACAGTACGGTCAAGCACCTGTTAAAAAATTCGGTGAAATAACTGGTGTAAAAACAATTCCAGGTAGATTTATACCAGGAACATTAACTAATCCAAATTATTCTAAATTCATAGAACCTAAAGTATTAGTTGTAACAGACCCTAGATCAGATTCACAAGCTGTTATCGAAGCAAAACAAAATGGAATACCTGTAGTAGCATTATGTGATACAGAAAACCTTTTATCTAACGTTGACTTAGCAATACCTGTAAACAACAAAGGAAGAAAAGCAATTGCTCTTGTATACTGGTTACTTGCAAGACAATTATTAAGAACTAGAGGAATTCTTTCATCAGATGAAGAATTTGATGTAGATCCTACAGATTTCGAATTAAAAATATAAATTCCATTAAATTAGGAGATTCAAATCTCCATATATAAACTTTTTTTTTCACTAATTTTATTTACAATTGAAACTATTTTAAGCACATATTCATCTTTTTTTTAGCTGTTAATACTTTATTTGATTCTTATTTTTGTAATACTATTTATTCTATAATAAGTTTTATATAATGTGTAAATATAAACCTTGGTTTATGTCAGCAGAAGTAAAATCTAAACATCCAGTTAGTAAAAGTGTCAGTACAAAATTAGCTCAACAAGAATATAATAGAATTAATGAGTTAGTTGCAGAGGGTTTATTTTTAAATAGTGCTGATTTTGTAAGAGAATCCATTAGAGAAAAATTAAAAACGTATGATGAAGAAATTGTTATAAGAAACATTTCATACATACAAATGAAAGAAGAAATAATTAATTATGTTAAAAAGAATTCTGAAGTGGATGCAGTAGATATAGCAGATGATTTATTATTAAATGTATTTGAAGTAAATAAAATATTGGTTGAATTAATAAAAGAGGGGATATTAGGTGAGGTTTAAATATGACAACACATTATGAAATAGGTGATAAATTAAAAGGTTATGTAATTTAAAAAATTAACAGTATAAACTATAATATTCACAAAAAGTATAATATTATATAAAAGAAACCTATTTTAAATGATTAAAATGTCTGAAGATAAAATTAGATGTAAATGGTGTAATTCTTGTAATGAATTATATGTTAAATATCATGATGAGGAATGGGGTATTCCCAACTTTGATGATCATTATTTATATGAAATGTTAGTATTAGAATCTTTTCAAGCGGGTTTGTCTTGGGAAACCATATTGAATAAACGTGAAGATTTTAGAATAGCTTTTGATAATTTTGATATTGAAAAAATATTAGAGTATGATGAAGATAAATTTGAAGAATTAATGAATAATGAAAAGATTGTTCGAAATAAACTGAAAATAAATGCAGCTATTAATAATGCGTTTATTTTTAAGGAAATTGTTTCTGAATTTGATTCATTTTATAATTATTTGAAAACATTTACTAATGGTGAAATTATCTATGAAAATGATAGGGGTTATTCACCACTTTCAGAGGAAATTTCTAAAAATCTTAAAAAAAGAGGAATGAAGTTTGTTGGTCCTACAATAATATATTCATTCTTACAGGCTATTGGTATAATTAATTCTCATGATGAAGAATGCTTCTTGTATAAACAAGTTTAATCTTTTTCATGTTTTGATTATTGCTGAACCATATCCAACTACTGAATCATAATCTCCAAATGCATCTCCACTACAACTATAATTTAAACACTTTGACTTGTTAGCATTCATTAGTTTTGAGTATTCAATTGCTGTTATAACAGGTCCGTATCCACACATTGTTATTTGGTATGTATTAATGTTATCTATCATTTCATTAATATCCATGTTCTCAATTGATTTTAATACTTTATGATCTTTTTCTGAAGCACTTTTACTATCCTCGTAGTGAGTTAAATCTGTACTTGCTAGAATGATAATATCCCTATTTAATTTTTGTGAAACTTCATAAATGTCATGAGCTAAGTTAACACATAACTGAGGGTATTGTAATGATATGATAATAGGTACTATTTTTATTTCTTTATTTTGGAGTTTAGAAATGTACTGTAAAAAGGGTAATTCTACTTCAATGGAATGTTCATGATAATGAGCAAATTCATCAATAGTCATTTCATTACTTGTATTAACCAGTTCTTTTTTAAATTCAACATCTACTTCCATAGTTCCCATGGGCATTTCCCATGTATCATCACTGGTCATTGCTAATTTATCACCATAACCAGTATGATTTGGACCTAATATAATAATTGTTTCTGGAATACCATCCCTTGCTATTTCATTAAATGTATATGATGCAGTACTTCCAGAATATACGTAACCAGCGTGAGGTGCTACTGCTGCAGTTATACTTCGTTTACCCGTACTTTCTGCCGGCAATTCATGAAAATTATTTTTGAAGAACTTTTCAATATTTTTATTCAATAATTTTTTATCTGAATCATAAAATGATCCTGATACACAAGCTTTTCTGGACATGGTTATCACTTTTTAAAATTATTTCTTTAATTTTTTGTTTATGATATTTTTGTAGTAATATATATTATAGACTTTTAAGATATATTATATTAACAGATTCTCTTAGGATAAGATAATTTTATTTATATTGTCTTTTTTAGAGTATAAAGGTTTTATACTTGAGAATCATATTAAGGGGTATTTATCTGAATTATTTTTTGGATAAATAATGTATTTGTATTGTTAGATTTAATATTAAGGTTAGGGTTTTCCTATTAATATTAATTTTATTTAAGAAATTATTATTATTGGATAATAGGTTAATTCTTTTACTTTATTTTTTATTTATATTTTTTTGAAATAAAATATTAAATCTAATTTTATTGTACTAATCCTAAAAAGTTATAGGAGAATAATTTTTAATGAAAATTAAATCATTCGCACCGGGAAAAGTAATACTATTTGGTGAACATTCAGTTGTACATAATAGGCCTGCTATTGCAATGGCTATAGATAAAGGGGTGGATGTTGAATTAAATAGTAGGGATGATAATATCATAACTGTTACTATTCCTGTTATTAATTATTCAGAAAAATTATTTTTACTAGATAATATGATTGATTATAATCATATTCATAACAATATGATTACAGACTATGTTTTGGAAGTAATTAGCTTATTCAAATTTGATAAAGGATTTGACTTAGAAGTTAATATAAATATGCCCTTAGGTGTAGGTTTAGGTTCTTCTGCAGCTGTAACAGTTTCTTGTATGAAAGCTATTTCTTTATATGCAAATGAAGATTATGATTTAGAGACAATAGCTCAAAAGTCAAGAAATATTGAAATAGCTATTCAGGGAGCTGCCAGTCCAATTGATACTTCTATGAGTACTTATGGTGGTATTATTTACATAAATCATGAATCAAAATTGAATCGCATTGACTTTGATATGCAATTACCAATAATAATATCTGATTGTAATATTGAAGCTAATACTGGAAAACTAGTGGAATCTGTTAGACTTAAATATGTAGAATATCCTGAAATTATGACAAACATATTTGATGCTATGGGATTAATTGCTGATAATGCAAAAATTGCTTTAGAAGAAGGTAATTCAGAATCATTAGCTAATTTAATGAATTTAAATCAGGGATTACTTGATTCTATAGGAGTTAATACTTTTGAATTATCTGACATGGTTTTCACAGCCAGAAAATTTGGTGCTTTAGGTTCAAAACTTACAGGTAGTGGTGGTGGAGGATGTATAATAGCATATGCTCCAGATAACACTGAAGAAATTTTAAGACAATTAAATCTCAAATATAAAGCATTTAAATGTGAAGAATCTAAAAAAGGAGTTCAAGCTCAAATAATCAAATAGATTATGGGATTTAAAAGGGTTTATTATGATTATATTAAAAATAGGTGGTAGTGCTTTAACAATTAAAGATGCTAATAAACCTACTATAGATGAAATTAACTTAGACAGAATAGTAAAAGAAATATCTGTATATAACCAGGACATGATAATAGTTCATGGAGCAGGCTCATACGGTCACATATATGCTACAGAGTACAGTATAGGTAGTAAAATTGAAAATGAAGAAGACAATACTGCTAAAATTGAAGGGTTTTGTAAAACTCAATCATCAGTACAATTGTTAAATAATATATTTTGTTCTAAATTACAGGAACTTGGCGTTCCTGCAATAGGACTTCAGGCATCTTCTTTTATTACTACATTAGATAAAAGAATAGATAATTGTAATTTAGATGTTATAAAAGAATATTTAAAAAAAGGATTTGTACCTGTATTATATGGAGATCCTGTTTTAGACCACAATGATGAAATTAAATATGCAATATTATCCGGAGATCAAATAATAACATATTTGGCAGAAAAACTTAATCCAAATAAAGTGATTTTATCTTCTGATGTGGATGGAATATACACAGATAATCCTAAAACAAATCCAAATGCTAAGTTAATAGATATAGTTACAAAAGATACAAAATTATCTTTAACTGATGATAAAAATCAAGCTGATATAACTGGTGGAATGGCTGGTAAAGTTAATGAATTATTAAATTTAGCCAAGTATGGTATTGAGTCACAAATTATAAATGCTGAAAAACCAGGAAATATAGAGCTGGCTGTATCAGGTCAGAAAGTTAAGGGTACAATAATCAAATGATGACTTTAATTATTTTATTAAAAAAAATTAAGGAGGTAAGAAAGTATTATGATATCTGACAGAAAATTAGAACATTTAGAAATATGTAAGAATTATGATGTTGAACATCATAGAACTACCGGATTTGAAGATATTGAATTAGTACATGAATCATTACCTGAAGTAGATTTTGATAAGATTGATACGTCCATTAATCTATTTGGTAAAAAATTAGATTCACCACTAATAATTTCTGCAATAACTGGTGGACATCCGGCAAGTAAAGAAATTAATAGTAATTTAGCATTAGCTGCAGAAAATACTAATATTGCAATGGGTGTTGGAAGTCAAAGAGCAGGTATTTCTAATCAGGAATTGGTTAATACATATACTATAGTACGAGATAAAGCACCAAATACTTTTATTATGGGTAATATAGGTGCTCCTCAAGTAGAATATGCACAGGATGCAATTAATATGTTAAATACTGATGCATTAGCAATTCATTTAAATCCATTACAGGAAATCATTCAACCTGAAGGTGATATAAATGCTGAAGGTTTCATTGATTCAATTAAAGAAATCTGTTCAATAACTGATATACCTATTATAGCTAAGGAAACCGGTGCTGGTATAAGTAGAAAAGATGCTCAAATTCTTGAAAAAATTGGTATTGATGCCATAGATATTCAAGGTGTTGGTGGAACAAGTTGGGCTGCTGTTGAAACATACAGGGCAGATGATCCTCATTTAGGAAATTTATTCTGGGATTGGGGTATTCCAACTGCAGTAAGTACTGTGGGTGTTCTTGAATCAACTAATATTCCTGTAATTTCATCAGGTGGTATTCGAAATGGATTAGATGCTGCTAAAGCAATTAGTTTAGGAGCTACTTGTGTAGGTATGGCATTACCATTTTTAAAACATGCATATTTAGGACATGATTATATAGAACGGAAAATTAACTTATTTAATAGAGAATTGAAAACAGCAATGTTTCTCGTAGGAGCCTCATCAATTAAAGAACTACAACAAAAAAGATTGATTATAACAGGAAAAACAAGGGAAATATTAACTGAAATGGAAATAGATACAAAGAAATTTGCAAGGAGGATATAATTTGACTATAGAGGTTATAGCCGTTGGAGGATATGAAGAAATTGGAAAAAATATGACTGCTGTCAAAGTAAATGATGATGTAGTTATATTTGATATGGGTATACATTTAGATAGATTACATATTTATGAAGATACAGATATATCGAGAATGCATAGTTTAGATTTAATAGAACGTGGAGTAATACCAGATGACACATTAATGAGGGAAGTTGATGGAAAAGTTAGAGCAGTAGTATGTACTCACGGACACTTGGATCATATTGGAGCAATAGCTAAATTAGCTCACCGTTATGAAGCTCCAATTATTGCTACACCTTATACTATGGCATTAATTGAAAAAACAATCAAAAGTGAACGTAAATTTAAAGTAAACAATCCATTAAAAAGTCTTAATCCTGGAGAAAAAATACAAATTTCACCAAATTTAACATTAGAATTTGTAAGAACAACTCACAGTATACCACAAACAATCACAGCTGCATTACACACTCCTGAAGGTGTAATAATTTATGCAAACGACTTTAAATTTGATAATCATCAAATGGTATCACCACCACCAGATTACCGAAGATTCAGGGAATTAGGTAGAAAAGGAGTTAAAGTCGCTATAATGGATACTACCAATATTAAAGAAAAAAGACAAGGAAAAACATATTCAGAAAAAATTGCAAGAGATTTACTTAAAGATGTTTTAAAAGGACCATTAGAAGATACAAAACATGGATTAATTTTAACTACCTTCTCAAGTCACATAGAAAGGATACAAGCCATTGTCAAAATAGCTGAAAGAAGTAAAAGAAAAATAATGATTCTAGGTAGATCCATGGAAAGATATTGTTCCATAGCAGAATCAATGGGAATATTAAATTTACCACGTAATGTAAGTTTATATGGAAACTCCAAATCTATCAATAAAGCTTTAGCTAGAGCTAATGAAAATAGATCTAAATATATGCTAGTAGTAACAGGTCATCAAGGAGAACCTGATGCATTACTTCCAAGAATAGCTAATAATAAAACTAACTATGAAATAAAAAGAGACGATAACATAATATTCTCTGCTTCAACAATTCCTAATCCAATTAACTTAGCTAATAGGAATTTACTTGACAGAAGATTAAAAGAACGTGGTGCAAGAATTTACAGTGACATTCACGTATCAGGACACGCAGGACCTGAAGATTTAAGAGATTTCATAAGAATGTTACAACCACAACATTTAATACCAGCACACGGTGATTTAAGTCACTTAGCAGCATATGTTGAATTAGCAGAAGAAGAAGGATATAAATTAGGTAATGATGTACATATATTAAGAAATGGACAAGCTCAAGTATTTAATAGGTGATTTTATGGTAGATGTAATAGAAATATTAAAAAGATACTCTGAAGATGTAAATAAAGAAATAGATGAAGCATTAAACACACTTGAACCAGAAACTTTAAGAGATGCTTCAACTCATTTAGTTAAAGCTGGTGGAAAAAAATTAAGACCTGCTCTTGAAGTATTAGCCTGTCAAGCAGTTGGTGGAGAAACAGAAAAAGCCTTAAAAGCAGCAGCTTCATTAGAATTAATCCATACATTCAGTTTAATACATGATGATATAATGGATAATGATGATACACGTCGTGGAATGCCTGCAGTACATAAAGTATGGGGAGAACCAATGGCAATTCTCGCAGGAGATACTTTATTTGCTAAAGCATATGAAACCATTATTAAAACAGCAGATGATAATATTCCATATGAAAGAGTAATTGATGCTTTACGTGTAGAAGTTGATGCATGTATAAAAATCTGTGAAGGTCAAGCATTAGACATGGAATTTGAAGATACCTTTGAAGTATCTGAGGAAGATTATTTAAACATGATCTACAAAAAAACAGGTGCATTAATATCCGCAGCAACTTCAGCAGGAGCTATTATTGGTGGAGCAAGCACTTACCAAATAGAAGCATTAACAAATTATGGTAAAAGTTTAGGAATAGCTTTCCAAATACAAGATGATTACATAGATTTAACTGGTGATGAATCAATAGGAAAACCTGTTGGCAGTGACTTAGTGGAAGGTAAAAAAACAATCATGGTAATTCATGCATTACAAAAAGCAAATCCGGAAGACCATGATAGATTAATTGAATTATTAACTGCACATGATGAAAGCATAATTCCAGAAGCAATGGAAATATTAAACAAATATGGTGCAATAAATTATGCTAGAGCTCTTGCATATGATAATGTAATTCACGCAAAAGAATCATTAACTTTATTACCTGATTCAGAAGCAAAAAATACACTAATGAAATTAGCAGATTTTGTATTTAACAGAAAATCTTAAATCTACTACTTTTTAACCCCCTTTTTAGTTAATCTTTTTTTTCTCATATTTAATAGTAAACTTTTTTAAAAAATAATTTTAATATTATAATTGGAGGCAAATAAAATGTTAAATGATAAAATGTTAGAAATGTTAAATAATCAAGTAAACGCTGAAATGGCATCAGGATATCTTTATTTATCCATGGCTACATACTTTGAACAACAGGATTTACCTGGTTTTGCTAATTCTTTAAGAGTTCATGCTCAAGAAGAATTAGAACATGCAATGAGATTCTACGATTACATAATTCGTAAAGGTGGAAGAGTAACATTATTAGCAATTGAAGAACCTAAAAATGAATGGAATTCTACTTTAGAAGTATATGAAGAAATTTTAGCACATGAAGAACTAGTAACATCATTAATCAATGATATAGCTGATTTAGCTATCGAACTTAAAGATCATGCAACAAATCAATTTATCCAGTGGTTCATAGAAGAACAAGTTGAAGAAGAAGAATTAGCTCATGAAGATTTAAGAAAAGTAAAATTAGCTCAACAATCCACACAAGTATTATACATGCTTGACAAAGAATATGGAGAAATGACATTCACCAGCGAAAATGATGAATAATTAGTTCTATATTCTTTTTTTTTTCTTTTGGGAGTGTAGGTGAAAATTCTATTTTTCCTTTAATTCTCAAATATAATCTTTTTAGGGTTCTAGAAATATTTACTTTCGGAAAGCATTTGGAAGTCGTTTTTTGTATTAATACAGTTATGTATGATGATGTCTCTTAATAGTACAATTAATGATGTTGTTTTATGCATGGAATCAAATGTATATCTATGTAAATGTTTAAATCCTAATCCTTCTTTAATGAATTTGAAATAATCTTCAATTATGCTACGTTTATACTTAATGAGTTTACGATTAGGTAAATTACTCATTAATTCTTTTACTAACATTTCATATTCTCTTTTTAATATTTTTTGGTACCATTTTTTGTATCATGTGGTGATTCACTACTTAATAAGAATAAAATAGGCATTTTTTGTATCATAATCAAGTACTAGTGTTATTTTAAATCCAAGATACCGTCCTAAAGTGGTTTGCCGGGTCTATTTATAGTCTTTATTTTCAAGTGATTCTTTGGTAATTTTTTTAGATCTAAAGTTCACATCTAAATCCGCAGGCTTACCATCAACGATTAAAGTTCTATTCTGACTTTTATAATTTTTGTTAATCTTTTTAAGAATACTATTAACTGGATTTTGAAAATTGTCCTTATTACAACTAGAAATTTCTTATATATACTTCCTGAGCACTTAATATCATTTCAAAATTTAAACCCTTTACAAGCTTAGATTTATTATATAATTTATTAACAGTGAATGAAACATCATTACCAAAATATGATGATAAAAAAATAGTTTTTACAGCTGTTTTGAACCTTTTAATTCTTTTAAAATCATTTCTAGATAGAATATTATCAGTTGATCTGGAACGTGATAATTTTAAATATTTTGTTCAACAACATATAATTAGGGTCTTGTTCATCGTAATTTAATCTATGTATCATTAGTATAGCTAATACCATATATGTAATGGGTTATATATAAATATTATGATGAATAACCTATTAAAATAAAAAATAAACTTCAAAAAATTTGTACTATTTCTAAGTAAGATTATTAAACTATTTAAATTATTAAAAAAAGATGTATAAGGTCTCTAAAAAAAGTTAATTTTCTAGAACCCTAATAGATAATATAATTATAAAGTATTTACATAGTAATATAAAGCTATTAATTATGTTAAGGAGGGTACTAAAACTGAATAAAAGAAAAAAAATATTCATATTAACAATATTATTCTTGATGTTGGTTGGACTAACAGCAATTACGGCAACAAGCACTGATAACAATACACTAATAGAAACTATGACAATAAACGAAGATACTAATATAAAAGAAGTAGTGTCAAGTTATAATGATGATATACAGGAAACAACTATTTATGAAGAAACAATAAATGATGTAAAAACACAAAACTTAAAAACAGACAGAATAGAAACAGCAAATAATTATGTTCAATTAAGTGATTATTTAACAAGTAATGACTATGATACGGTTACAGTAAATATTGGTGATAATATACAATTAACAGGCAATATATCAGTAAGTCTTGCAATAAAAAATTTAACAATAAATGGAAATGGTAAAACCATAAATGGAATTAATAAATATAGTTTTTTAAATGTAAGATATGCAAGTGTTTTTATTAATAATATTAATTTAACAAAATTATCTTATGGAGGAATTTATTCACAGGGTAATAATTTAACATTAAAAAATACTAACTTCACAGAAAGTACGTACTGTATTGATAATCATAATTCTAATATAACTGTCATAAATTCCAGTTTCATAAAAAATGATTGTTCTTTATATTTATGGTCTAGTAATATTATTATAGATAACTGTTCATTCTTGAATAACAGGGATAATGAAGCTATTTTCACAACTTATTCGGATATTACAATTAATAATACAAAATTTATTGGAAATTATAATCCGAACTCATATCTTAATTATGGTGGTGCTATAACATTACATTATTCTCCATGTTTGATTGTTAACTCTGAATTTATAGATAACCATGCAAATTCAAGTGGTGGTGCAATTAGTGCTGAAAGAAATTATTTAATAATAGATAATTCAAGCTTTATAAACAATTCTGCAGGGGAATATGGGGGAGCAATTAATATCTATGAGGATGATTTTATATTTGTAGATTATATTAATAAAGATAGTTATCTTAAAATTAATAACACTTCCTTTTATAATAACAGTGCAACATGGGGAGGAGCATTACATGTTTATAATTTAAAAAATAATTCTGAAATCTTAAATTCTAAGTTTAATAATAATAAAGCTAGTTTTGGTGGTGCAATTAGTGATAAAGCTATAGGAGTATATACTATATATAATTCTAATTTAATAATTGATAATGTGGATATTACAAACAATACTGCAACCTATGGGGGTGCAATAAATGCTAATGGTAATGTATCAATAACTCAATCCAATCTTTTAAACAACAAGGCAGGATATGGTGGAGTAATAGATGCAACTATTAATAGTAACATAACAATATTTGAATCTAACCTCTCAAATAATAATGCAACCTATGGGGGAGTTATATACGCAACCACAAACATCCTAACAGTCACTCAATCTAACTTCAAAAACAATAATGCAATTTATGGTGGTGTAGTACATGCAGATACAAAGAGTAACATTACAATACTACAATCAGGCATTACAAACAACCACGCAACTGATGGGGGTGCAATATACACGGCAACTGATAGTAATATGACAATAATTGGATCTAACATCACAAGTAACACTGCAACTAGTAGTGGAGGTGTAATAACTTGTATGGGTGGTAGTATAATTTTAAAAAATTCTACTGTCTGGGATAATTGTGTTACTACTAGTTCAGCTTATGTTGTTGATTTGGGTGGAGCAAATTCTATTAATATAATAGATAATTTATTTGTTAATAATACGGATAATAGTCGTGATATGCTATTTAGTAATGCTAAAACAGGTGCTCAGGTGGATATTCATGGTAACACTTATATTGATAATTTTTTAGAAGATACTATTATTGAACTTGATGTGTCTGTTGTTACGGATAATGAAAGAAGATCTTATAATTATGATATCAATGTAACATTGCGTGAGATTTATAATGATACAGTACATAATGGTACATTACATGTTTATATTAATGGTATTTTAACTGATACAACTGAAGTAGTAAATGGTTGTGCAGGTATTTGCTTTGAAAATAATGATTTAACTAAAAGAGAAAATAATATCACTTTAGAATATATTAGTCAAGGTAAACATTATCAGAATACTACTACAAACTTCACAGTTAAAAAGATGGTTAACACTACTCTTAGTATTCAGGCTCCTAGTATTATGAATGCAGGTGATGTTGCAGTAATTAACTTCACATTAGTAGATGTTACCAATAATCCACTTGGTAATGAAACTGTTTGTGTGTTTGTTGATGAAGAACAGGTTGCCACATTAAAAACTGACAGTAATGGTGTTGTAAATTATACTTTCATTGCACTTGGTGATGAAAATGTACGTATTGGAGGAACATATCACACAAGTAGTGATTCATTCTATCTTAGTGCAATGGATGCTGAAGCTGTAATTAATGTAACTAAAATTCAACCTGAAATAATTATAGTAGCAGGGAACATCACACCAGAAATTGAAAACAATATCACAATATATTTAATGGATAAGAGTGGAAATCCTATCAAAAATAAAACATTAACTGTTAACATTACAGAAGAAGGAGAAGCAGATATTACAGCTACAGTTACAACAGATGAAAATGGTATAGCTGTATTTAATTTCACTCCTGTAAATGAGGGAACATTAAACATAAATGTTACCTGTCAGAGTGATGATTTATACCACTACACAAGTGCAAGTGTACAGGCAAGTAAAAATTTCATAACTACCAACATAATAGTTACAGTCACTCCTATAAAAATCAACCAAACCAACACCATAAGTATAGAAGTATTACCCTCTGATGGTACATTAATTAGTGGAACATTAGAAATTGATATTGACGGCAAATTACATAACTTAACTATTAACAATGGACGAGCAACATACCCTGATTACAAATCAAGCACTGCTGGTGAAAAGGTAGTAACTGCAATATTCACAAGTAGTACTCCAGGTTATGCTAATGCCATTACAAGTAGAGAGTTTTATGTTGGAAAATTACCTGTTTGTGTGGCTATTGAAGCAGTTAATCATACAGCAGGAAATGTAACACTCAAAGTAAGTGTCTTCCCAGAAAACAATACAGGTTCCACAGTAGATGGTGGAAACATTGTAATAAAATCCATTGATAGACAAAACAGAAGTATAATCTACAATGACACATTAGTAAATGGTGAACTAATCTATTTAACAGATATTAATGAAATAGGTTGGTATGAATTTGCAACAGTATATTATGGAAATGCTTTCTTCCTTGGCAAAGTAAACATGAAATCAATAGAAGTATTACCAGTACCTACAAGTACAGTTACTTTTGATAAAACTGCTCTTGTTGGTAGTAATATAACATTAAATGCTTCTGTAACTGATATTTATGGTAATCCTGTAAATGATGGTAATGTCACATTCCTTGTTGATGGAACACCATTATATCATGCTAATGGAACTCCAGTCGAAGCTAAAGTAGAAAATGGTATGGCAACAACTGAGTACACACTACCAACAACATATAATGTAGGAAAACATGTAATAAAGGCAAAATATCATGGAAATACTAAATATAACATATCATCTGATGAATCTGAACTTAAAGTCAGATCTTATTCAGTAGTAACAGTTGACCCACTTGAAGATGTTGCATTAGATAATGTAACATTCACAGCCCATGTAGTTGATTATCAGGGCAGGCCAGTTAATGGTGGATATATCATATTTAAAGTTAGTGGAAAAACATTAAGCTATGAAAACGGCACACAAATAAGAACACCTGTAGAAAATGGTATTGTAGAATTATCTTACAGAGCAGATAGTAACTGGATTGTTGATTATCATCCAGATTTAACAGTTGAAGCAATATACTCAGGTACCAGCATAGTCTCACAAAATAGAAGTAACACCACTAAAATCACAATATATAAACGTAACGCTACAATAAATGTAAATGCACCTGATGACTATGTCAATGGCACACTACACATAAATGCAGTTGTCCGTGACCAAAATGGAAGCCTCATAAATGAGGGTAACCTCATATTTAAACTAAATGGCCTATCACTAAAAGATGAAAACAATAAGGCAATCATAACACATGTAGTAAACGGACGAGTACACATTGACGTGAAACTACCATTCACATACAGTGCAAAAAAATACAATCTAACAGCAGTATACTCAAACAAGATATACAACAAGGCAACTGGATTAAACACTACTCATCTTAAGGCAATTCCAACATATGTCAATGCAACTGTCACAATCAAGGATGAGTTTACAAAACCAGTAGTAACAGGACAAATATACAACAAATTCCACAATGCAATACTTGAAGAAACAACATTCATAAACATTAAATTTGATGGAATATCATATACTAAAAAAGTAAAAGTAAACAATGGCACATTCAATGAAACACTTAAAGGTATTTCAATATATAAAGCAGGTACACACAAAGTAGAAATTACAACTGGTTCCAACTCACACTACCAAGGGGTACGTAAAACAATTACAACTACGCCAACTCCAAAATACAATGTAAACATAGAATTTATTAACATCAAAAGAAACAAAACAACTACAATAGTACAGGCAAAAATAGTGGATGATAAAAACAAGAATGTTCAAAAAAACATTAAAATTACCATAAAATTAAATGGTAAGTCATTCCTAATAAATCAATCAGTAATAAATGGTAATATTGATGTATTAGTTGATACCAGCACACTAAAAAACAGAAATTATACTTTGGAACTTGTTTCTGGTGCTAATACTTATTATAATGATGGTAAAAGCATGATTGAACTTCCAAAATATTAAATAATCCCCCGTGGATTTTTCTATTTTCCTTTTTTTGTGCGACAAGCAATTGTTTTTAATTTGTTCTCACCTTAAACTATTGTTTTAGGTGTGTGTTAGTATTATACTTATTGTTATGGGTACTTTTAACCTTGTTGTATGGGTTATTCTCCCTTGAAACTGCGTTACTGGTAACGGTAGACTAGGTTGCATGATAGGTAAAGTCTAATCTTACTTCTATCATCCGTGGAGTGGAGGGCGAGAGAAAGACAATATTGGTTAATATCCTTTATTTAAAGAGGTTATATCCTAAGAAATCTCATAAATGGATTAAAGGAAAATATTTTAAACCACACAGAGATAAAAGAATAAAAGATAAATATCTATTAACTAATCCAGAAACAGGTAATCAAATATATCGTATGATTTGGGTTCATATTAAGTATGCTCGTTGTATAAAATATAAAGCAACACAATACAAGAATGAATTCAATGAATACTTTACAAGATTTAAATTCAAGAATAGCTACGAATGTTTATATGGATTGCAGTATAATTTATAATTAGTTCTTAGTTTCTTTGGATAATGAATATGTTTGAGTCGTGTATTCGAAAACGGATACTCACGGTTCTGAGGAGAGGAGGAGAGAGAAACATCTCTAACTTATCCGACTAATTTTAGATTATGTGACAATTATTACTGTGTTCATTTTTTTTCACATTGATTTCCACATAATTGTCCTAATGCTAAGGAGTATACTGTGGAATATTCCTAGAAAATCCTTTGTTTTTTGATAATTGATTCTTTTTTGTTTTGGTAAAAGTTTTAATTCTTTTGAAGGAATACTACTGTTTTATGTATATCAAGTTTTCGTGTTTTAATTACATAAAAAAAATAGTTAATGAAAAACTATTAAAGTGTTCTTAAAATAAGAATAAGTATTTATATAAAGTTGTTCTTAAAATGAGAATAGAATAATGTATTAGAGGTGGAATCATGAAATTAACAGAGGAAGCACAAAAGAATCGTAATGACTTTTTATTTGATTATGAATCTTCATTAGAAGATACAGACCCTGAATTTGCCGAAATAATAAATAATTTTATTTTTGGTGATGTACAGAAAAATATCACAATATCCAAAAGAACCCAGATGCTTGTTACATTGGCGTCATTAATTGCAAATCAATCAACAAAATTATATGAAGTAGCATTAGAAGAAGCTTTAAATGTAAATGTAAAACCTTTTGAAATAAAGGAAGTACTTTATCAGACAACACCATATGTTGGAATAGCTAAATCATATGACTTTATAGATATAACAAATGATTTATTTGATGAAAAAGGTATAGATGTTCCAGTTGCAGGTCAGTCAACTACAAATAACTCCAATCGAATGGAAAAAGGATATGAAATACAAGTATCATACTTTGGTAATGAAATTATAGAGAATATGAATGAATCAGCTCCTTTAGATCAAAAACATTTCAATGATTTCTTATCAGGATATTGTTTTGGAGATTTTTATACCCGAACAGGACTTGATGATCAGGATAGAGAAATCATAACATTTTCAATACTGGCATCATTAGGTGGATGTGAAAATCAGTTAAGAGCACATACAGCTGCAAATATAAATGTTGGTAATACTCGTGAAACATTAATAGGAGCAATAACATCAATAATGCCATTTATAGGTTTTCCAAGAACATTAAATGCTCTTGCCATAATAAATGAAGTATGTAATTAATTTGGAGGAAAAAAATGTCAGAAGAAGAAATATTATTTGGAAAAGGAGAACCAAATCCTTTTGGAGAATTTTTCATAGGAAAAAGTTATCTTAACATGTTAGTAACAGATGGAATAGGTGTAGCTAATGTAACATTTGAAGCAGGATGTAGAAATAATTGGCATATACATCATGCAGATAAAGGTGGAGGACAAATATTACTATGTACTCATGGTGAAGGATGGTATCAGGAAGAAGGTAATAAAGCTCAAAAATTAAAACCGGGTTCTGTTGTACAGATTCCTGAGGGTGTTAAACATTGGCATGGTGCAACTAAAGATAGTCAATTCACACACATAGCTATTGAAATTCCAGGAGAAAACACATCAAATGAATGGTTGGAACCTGTAACTGATGAAGAAT
Organism: Methanosphaera stadtmanae; assembly: GCA_015062815.1. Lineage (GTDB taxonomy): Archaea > Methanobacteriota > Methanobacteria > Methanobacteriales > Methanobacteriaceae > Methanosphaera > Methanosphaera stadtmanae_B. The sequence goes on from SUTP01000021.1 coordinate 24,049, forward strand.
ATGAAAAATTATAATTTTTCTATTCTTTAAAGTCAATCACGTTATATTGTGACATTTTCATTTTATCGCCCATAATTTTTCCCATTAACTTAATTTTAAGACCATACCTATCATCCATTGGGAAATATCCTTCAAATAATCCATGTGTACTTACTTTACTAAAATGTTTGCTAAATGTTTTAAGTTCTTTTTCGGGATTTTTCAAACTAAAATATGCATTAATATTCATTCCAGATTTTTTTAGGTAGTCTTTTAACATTATTTTCAAGCCCAACGGGTTTGTTGCATCAAAACATAATCTTCCACCAGGAAAAGTTTTAGCCATTATATCAAATAAATTTTTAACTTCTATGCGTTGGAAATAGAAGAAAACACCTAAAGCATAGAATATAATTCCATCATCTTTGTCAAACTCTACTTTTTCAAGCCATGTATAATCATTTAAATTACCTGCAATGTATGTTTCTTGATTGCTTGGAGGTAATAATTCATTGCGTATATCAATAACATCTGGAAAATCAATACAAAATACTTGTGTGTTATCATTCCAGGCCATTCTGTAAGTTGTATCTAATCCACACCCCATGTTTACAATTGTTGCATTAGGATGATTTTTTAGATAATTTTTTATTTCAATAATTGTTTCACGTACTCTGTGACCATACTGTATTGTACCTATTTTTGCTGAAAATCCTTTTCCACCATCAGCATATTTTTTAGTGAAGTCATAATCAAGATTATTTATTAAATTGTTACCTGTGGGATCATCTAATAAATCTGGATATTCATCGGTGTATAATTTTTTACCATATAATGGTAGTATTAGTGTTTCTTGAACTGAATTTTCTTCAATTTTATATTTTTCTTTAGGCATCTTCTCACCTCTTAATTATTTTAAAATTATTTTTTAATATAAATTTAGTCATACCTAATATTTATTATTTTCATGTTTTTAAGAAAAAAAATTATTCTAATTAAGACTTATTTTTAGTATCTATCTGTTTTTATCAAATTAAAACGGGGTTGTGATGTCTTAATAATTTAAACAATTTTTATTAAATTAAAAATAAGTATTCTCTCAAAAAAAGGTATTATGTATGACTTAACAAGTTATTCAATAAAATTGACTAAAAGAAGATTATATTTTAAGTGTGGGGTGGGTTAATCTTACACTATTTTAAGTAAGATAAAAACTTAATCATAAATTAATATTTTCGATAGAAAAAAAAGGAAGTTATTATAAAAGCTTATGATTAAACATTTTAGCTTTTTATAATTAAAATATCTTTTTGGGTAATAGCTACTAGTTTTTCTGCTACACTACCTAACATTAATTTTTTCAAACCACTTTTACCAGAAGAGGATATCAAAATTAATTCAACATTTTCTTTTTCAGCAATTTCATTAATTGTTTCAGCAGGAAATCCATTAACTGCTATAGTTTTAATATTAATGTTTTCATCAAATAGCTTTTTCATTTCATTGGCATTTTCTTGTGCTTCTTTGAGGAATTCATCATTTAAATCTTGAACATGTTTTGACCATTGGAAGGTAGTTCTTTTTATTTGTTTTCCTACAGCTACTATAATAACTTCTCCTCCTTCCTGTAATAATTGTGGGACTTTTTCAGCTTCTTTTTTAGAGTATTCAGACCCATCTGTTGGAATTAAAATTTTTTTATACATGAATGACACCTAAACTATATTATCTTATATGTAAATATATGAATCTAAATCAATTTATATTTAACTTATCAATCATTAAATTTTAATTTTTAAACCAATAGGGCAGTGGTCTGAACCCATAACATCTGATAAAATATAGGAATCTCTGACATTTGACTTAAATTCATCATTAACAAAAAAGTAATCTAACCTCCATCCAACATTTCTATCTCTTGCTCTAGTTCTATAACTCCACCAGGTGTAATTTTCACCTTCATTATTAAACATTCTAAATGTATCCGTATAACCATTATCTAAAAATTTAGATACCCATTCACGTTCTATAGGTAAAAAACCGGATGTATCCTCGTTTTCTTTAGGACGTGCTAAATCAATTTCTTTATGAGCTGTGTTTAAATCACCACATATAACTACGTTTAATCCTTCATCAACTAATTTATTTGTATAATCTAAAAATGCATCATAAAACTGCAGTTTATACTCTAATCTTTCAACAGACTGTCCACCATTTGGATAATAAATGTTAAGTAGTGTAAAATCATCATAATCTAATCGGATAATTCTTCCTTCTACATCGAATATGTCAATACCCATTCCTTTAGTAACATTTTTAGGTATATTCTTGGTATATGTGGCAACACCACTATATCCTTTTTTCTCAGCAGAACTAAAATAAGAAGTATAATTTGGTATGTTAATTAATTTTTTTGGTAATTGATCTATTTGGGCTTTAGTTTCTTGTACTGAGACAACATCAGCATCTTCATTTATTAACCAGTCAATGAAACCTTTTTTATGAGCTGCTCTTATTCCATTAACATTCCATGAAATTAATTTATATTCATTCATAATAACACTTTTCTTGATATTTCTTATACTATATATTTTAATAGTTTAAA
>SUTP01000087.1 GCA_015062815.1 Methanosphaera stadtmanae
TCATCTTTTAATTTCATAAAAAATACCCCTCAAGTTTTTCTAGATTTCTCTAGTCCAACTTAAGGGGTACTCTACATAAAGAATGACTTTATTTTTTATTATTTAAGCTTATACTTTTATTCCACAATTCTTATTGTTTTATTTTGAGTGTTAAAATAAATATCATATGTTCCAGATGCATTTATAACAATATAAGAACCGCTTGTTGTAGCTATAGCAGCATCTGTGTCAGATAAAGTATAATAACTGGCTGATGAATCATCATCTCCATATGCTAGAATAAACATAAAATTATTTTCAAGCATAGATACATTTTTAATGTAATATTCTTTATCATTATCTGCATTTTTTGAAAGGGTATTTGTTGAGTTACCATTTACTAAATCAATCACACTTAAATAATATAAATATGTAACTGTTGAATCCTCTTCATCTAACGATGTAGAAACTATATTCAATACTCCTGTTTCAGTATTATAAGATAAATTATAGGTTCCAGCCTTATCAAAGAATAACATATTGATACCAGAACTTTCTATAATATGTGCATATGAACTATCAGTTTCACTGCTTATAGTTATAGGTAGATAAACTGTATAAGAACTATTTGTAAACATTATATTAGTATAAGCATCTGCAACAAGCCCCTCATATGTTACAAGATTATCTGTTCCTTTTGTAAGTGGAATAAAATTTCCATCTAAATACATATAAACATCAGCGAGTTCACTTGACGCCACATTTTCTATAGAAAAAGCATTATAGCATGGCATATACATAATTTTATAATTATCACTTGCCAATATTTTTATATATTCCCCATCCTTAGTAATAGCTCCTGTTTCTATATATGCTTCTGTCAAATTTTCTGCAGTAATAGTAATATTTGATGTAATATTTTTAATATTAAATTTAGTGCCCTCTTCAAGATATACTGTTGCAGTATATAAATATAAACCATGTACATCGATATAAGAACAAATATCCTCATTGTTAATTACCTTTTCATGTTCTATATACCATAATAAATCATTATGAGCTTCTGAACTAGAGGAAATATTTATTTCTTCCATATCTATGCTTTCACTGTCTAAATCATCGAATACTATTTGATATTCATCACCATCAAGTGGGCAAAAAACTTTATTTATAAAAATTTCATTATTGTTGTCATAATCAAATTCTAGACCATAGCGACCAGTATAATCAATTACAAATTGTCCATTATCACCACGATGGAAATTCCAAGTATCCCAATTGTATTCATCAGATAAATCATCATAATCATATATAACATCATTTACGTTATCTATAATAACGAATTCGTCGCCCTCACTAAAATACACATATCCATAAATATATGTAGTTGTTTGTCCATCTGGATATGTGACATACTCCATAGGATATTGTGTTCCATTAATTTCTACTACTATACCCTCATACTTATAGCCATCAATAAACAGCATTAATCCATTTGGAGTTGCTGTAAGATGAACGTTAGCTGAGCCTGCAGTAGTTAATATTTTTTTATCATTATCAACATTTCCATCTGCAAAATAATCATATGTTAATTCTAAATTATTTGTTTGACAAATAGTTATAACATCACCTTTTTTCACAGACAACCCTTCTAATGACCACGTGATGTAACCTTCTCTTTGCTCACCAAGCACAAGAGCTGTAGGTACTCCATTTACACAAATAGATAAATTTGTTGAATGCTTAGGAATAACAACAGTTTCAACTTCATTATATTGTTCGTCAAAATACTTTTCACATTCGCTACATTGATAATATGCAATATTACCATCATAAAAGAAATCAGCACGACGTGCATAATACATTGCACCAAATTCATGCTTTTCTAATGCTTTTTCTGCTACTATAAAATATGAAAAGCTACTAGTTTCAAATAAAAGCTTGCCATCCGTAATAGTAGGAATAATATTTTCAACCTTATTATCTTCATTTATATGAAATACAAGATAATCCTCTACCTGAGTATTTGGCAAAGGAATGGATACCTTTACTTTCCCATTAGGTTGAACTTTAGAACCATCTTTAGTAACATGAATATCAAAAATATAAATGCTTCCCTCTTTATTATAGTTCTCATCTTCTATTGCTGTTAAAACCTGAATTCCTTCTTCTGTCTCTGCATTTATTTCATTGCTTACCAGAATTGAACCTTTTTCAAAGTCACCACCATCAACAACGATTCCATACTCACTTTGTAAAGACTCTAGAGTTTTAGGATCATTGTCGCAAGACATCAATGTAAATCCAAAAACAACTACAAAAAGGAAAAGAAAAATTATTAATATTTTTTTCATTAATTTTATCTCCTTTTAATATTTAAGGAAATGTGGTAATATTACCACATTTCCTTCTTATTATTTCTTCTTAAATACTGCAATTAAATCAGCGAATTTCTTTTTCTTTATAATGAACCAGAAAATTGCGAAACCTGATACACCAGAAACTGCCACTGATGAAATAACAATAGCTGCAACAGCACCACCACTTAAGCCCTTCTTTTCAGGCTTTGGTTCTGTTGGAGTACCTGATTGTGTTTGCATTTCATAGCCACATGTATCGCACTTACCATCGTTATTTGCATCAATGTGCGCTGCAGCATCCTTCTTTTCCTTGCAATCACATTCCTTCCAGTGATTATTTTCATCATTCTTCCAAGAATCGCCATAGACATGTCCTAATGCAGAAATAACACCCCATGAAGCTAAATCTGTAATTTCAATTGTTGCAGCAGAATCCTCATATGCTTTACCACATTCATCACAAATATAATATGCTTTCTTACCAGAATCTGTACAAGTAGGATTTACTTGCTCTATTAATTCTAAATTACATACATGGCTAATCTTGAAATATTTATATGCCTCAATTAATTCCTCATCAAATTCAGCTGCATTGCTGCCATCTGATTTAGTTCCACCAATTACTTTATATGTCAATGCATATTCTTCAAGATTTGCAAGCGTTGGTACAAATGTCATAGTACCATCCATATAAGCAATTGTATTACCTGCTACTGATACAGATATTTCAATGCTTCCACCATTAATATCAATCTTGCCTGAATCTGAATTAACAATTATGCCAAGAGTTGTAGAATCAATTTTTAAGCTGCCAGCCTTCATGACGAAATTTGGTGCCCAAATACCAGTTGTCATTGCGCCTTCACTATTAATAACAATTTCAGGTCCATTTATTGTAATTGTTCCAAATTCGCCTTGTAAACCAATACCATGCATTGTTGAATTAATTTCAATGCTACCATCGCCTTCAATATTTAAATTATAATCTCCAAACGTTAGAATACCAGCAGTATACTCGCCTGTAATATTAATAACATTTTCTCCCTTTAATATAATAGTTACATCATTTTCATAAAGGTCAAGTTTAATAGCAACATATCCACCATCTACATCGAAGCCTTCACCCTCATAAGTGTAATTATTTAAAGTTAATATGTTAGTCTTAGGATCATATGATACTGTACCATCGCCTAAAACATCATCCTTATTCATATCACTAACTTGAACACCAATAGTATTTCCTTCCTCATCCTTATCTGCAACATAAATATCATATGTTTTATATGAGAAGAAATATCCAATTGCCAAAATGCCATCTGAATCTATGCCAAGTGTGACTGCATAATCATTATTAACTGTAGCTTTTTCAATTAGGCTAAATGTATATCCTTCTTTTGCCTCAATATTAAATACAAATGCATATTCCTCATTATAATCAATTTCATAATCCATAGGTATCCTAGAAGTAAGGTTTCCATCTACAACCATAAATGGTAGTAAGTTTTCTATTTCATATCCTTCACCCCATAAAATTGTATCAGGTGTATTTGTAGTATCTAATAGAGTTTGGCCAACCTTTGGAATATCAACATTTGAAATTTCAATAGAATTTATTTCTATTTCCTCCGATACCTCAGGATAATAAAACCAATAAATAACTGATATATATCTCTTTCCATCTTTAACTACTTCATTACAAATAGCTCTATCTGAATTTATAATTACTGCATTATGCTCCATATCCAGTGAGAATTTATAGCCTTCCTTTGCTTCTAATAATAAGTATATACAATATTCAGGACCTCTTTGAATTTCACCATTATAATCTACAGTATCATCTAAATCAATATCATATATTCCTAAATTTTGGTCTACTATTTTATATTCTCCACCAAATACTAATGTATCATTTGTATTTACTACATCACTAAACTTTTGTCCTACATTAGGAATATCAAAATTATATATTTCAATCTCTGTTATTTCTTTGTTATCAGATTCAATAATATAATAATAATATGCTTCAAAATAAACTGTTTCATCACCCTCATAAGTGCCAAACCAAGAGCTAGCAGTAAATCCATTTACCAATCCATTTCTATTTTGGAATTTATAGCCCTCTTTTGCAACAAACACAAATGTATATTGATATGTTATATCATATTGAAGTATAGTATCCTCTGTTACCTCGTCATCAGAATAATCAATACTATAAACTACTTCATGTAGCTCATATTTACTGTTATCATATCTTGCACTACTTAAATCTACGTCAACTACTTTATCTCCAACCTCAGGGAATATAACACCATTAATATTAACAGCATCAATAGGTGTTAATTCATAATCAAATAAATATTTAACCTGAATTGTATTATTAGATTCATCATAATTACAAGTTGCTGCTACTCCATTTATTTTTGCAGCTGTTGATGATGTTAGCTCATAACCTTCCTTAGCCTCAAAAATAAATATATAAGAATATTCTTTATCATATTCTATTACTGTATCTGCTGAGCATTCCTCTTCTTCAAATAAATATTTAACATCAGCTAATTCATAGCCTTCACCAAGTAAAAACCTAGTAGTATCTATATTTGATATTTTTTCACCAACGTTAGGTGTCTTAACCTGTGTTACATCAATAGATTCAATAGGTGTTGTAGTTAGCTTAAATTCATATGATAAAATTAATACATTTCCAACAAATTGAGAAAGAGTAGGGGCATTACCATTTATAGTAACATTCTCAATATCAAATGCATAATATCCATCTGCTAATACGAATCCTAAAACTAATGTATAAGTAACATCTTTTTCTAATGCTTTAGTTTCTTCTAATTCAGTTATTCCTTCATAAATTTGGAAGGTAGAAGTAGAATAGCTAAATCCCTCACTACATGTAACGTCATCACTAGAATATTCTATATCACCATATACTTGACCAATTTTTGGTAATTCAAGAGTTGTGCTAAATGATGTTACCTCAGTATCTGTTGTTTCAAATATGAATTCATAGCCAATTTTAGCACCATAGCATTCAGCGTATTCAGTAATCTCAAAAACCTCTACCTTGCTTTCGTTAATATATCCTGTAACACTATCAATATCAGAATTAATTGTATATCCTTCTTTTGGTAAAATATCTAAAACTACTCTATAATTTTCGTTATATCGTAATACATAATCTGAATCTAGTGCAACCCAGTTATCGTCTACCTTCTTTTCAACAATTATGCTATCGCATTCATAAGCTTCAGCATCTAAACCATAATTTAAAGCTGTTTGTTCTTCTATTTGACTAACAGTTTTTGATACACTAGGCTCAGTAAAATTTGAAACATTAATATTATCTTTCTTATCTCTAGGTAACTCTTGAAGACTAAAATACTTATATTTATTAAAATTAGTCTTATCAAATGATGCTGATGGTTCAGAACCATCCTTATTTTCACTTACAGTTAAAATACTATTAGTATATACTTCTTCAGTATAACTAGGACAAACACTAAATGCAGCATTACTAGATGAAACAGTAATAGAACCACCATTAATAGTTATTTGCTTATCCGTACCTGCAGTTACAGGATTCGTAGTAGAAACATTTACTGTTCCATCATTTACAGTGATATTACCCTTTGCATAAATTGCAAAAATAGAACTATTAATATTTGTTTTAGCATAATTAAAAACTAAATTATTGCCTGTGCATAAACCATAGCTTGAATTAACATTCAATACACCATTTCCTTCTATTTCTAAATTTCCATCAATAAAGATACCATTAGCAGAAAAACTAGAACCAGTATACGTATTAGTTAATATGTTATTTCCACTTACATTTATAACTAATGGGATTAAATCTGTAGACATTCCCCAAATAACAGATCTTTCGATCATATCATGAATTGTACCCGTACCATCATATTTATAATCTGATAATAGTAATTCCTTACCATCATAATAAGCAAATCCTTTGCTTCTATCAATTTCGAGAATTGAATCAACCGCATCTGTTGAACCACTTTCAAGGAAATCTCCTGATTGTAGCTCTACGCCACCGACATAAATGCTGTCAGCAAATACATCTGACGCTGCAGAAACTGATGTTTTCCCAAACACCATTGAAAAAACAAGCATAACTGCCGCTACTAAAAATAATTTTAAAACTCTCTTTTTCATAAATCTTCTCCTCTTTTTATTTAAGCATTATTTGTTCAAGCACATCCATAAATGAACTTTTTTTATTAAGTTTATTATGAAAAGCTTGAATTGAATTAAGAATAACCTGGCCTGGCAATACTAAATTTTCATTATTTTTCGCATCAAATTCAATATTAAAAAACCAAAGGCTTTTGCTATTTTCAACTCTTGTAGGGAAAAAAAGAGTAATTTTTCTATCTGAAAACTTAAACTCCATTGTTCCACCCTCCTTACATCCATTTAATATATTTTGATCATATATTGGCATTCCACTATCAAAATATATTGTGTATGTATTTTTAGGGGCCTTTAAGAATAGATACTCTGTTTTATCATCCTTATCATCTGTTCGCTCAAAACCCTTCAAGTCTGGAATAATAAACTCATCAAATAAAATTCGTCTTCTTTCCAATAACATCACCTCCTAAATAATTCTCAGCTTTTATAATAAAAACTCAACCAATTTCTAGGTCATTATAACAAGTTTATTTATCAAAATATATATTATTAAAGGGTAGTTTTAGGGTGTTTAGGGGTGTTTTTAGGGTGTTTTTAGGGTGTTTTTGACAAAAAATAAAACGATAGCGTCATAACTTGAAATGATAAAATGTTAGTAGACACAAAAAGTACAATAGTGTTTACTAACATTTTTTCTTTTATAATTAAAATAT
>SUTP01000022.1:0-10879 GCA_015062815.1 Methanosphaera stadtmanae
GAACGTAGCTAATAAAATACCATCAATTAAATTCAAGTCAACCAAACAGATGGGTAAAGATTATATGAAAATTTATAAAAAATTTTTACAATAATCATAATTCAATGCAGTAATGTTTAAAGATTATAATATAACATATAGCAGTACAATTTAACGGTAAAACACTAAAAAAAGGAAATCTCACATACACTTAGAATACACTACTCATAAAATAGATTTAAATTCCATAAATAATACAATAACACAAAATGCAATTACATAATACAAGAGTATACACAGTAAATATAGATATTATGATGATACTGGAACATGCCTGAGTCAGCAAAACATTTACATGAATATTAGATAATGTAAGTTTTTATAGCTTCAATATTATTTTTCATGACATAATAATTTTGTTGGAAGTATAAATTTATGAATATTATATTGATATTTTTATATCGTCATATGTTAAATAGGGTACTAATGAGTTTTTATTTCCTTCTTTAAATTTAATTAAGCCTTCTGATTCTAATTTTTTTAGTTGAGATTGAATGCTACTGACATTTTTATTTAAAATTGTAGCAATTTCTCTTATACTTTTAGGATGTTTATGTTTAACTGTGTTTAATAACAATAAATCTAATTTTGATAATGAGATATTGTCTGTGATTAGACTTTCAGATAGTTCTAATGTTTCTTTGGGATGTTCTTTATAATACTCCCAATTTTCCATGTCCACTAAGAGTTTCATATTATTTGATTTTTTGTAAGCAGTTTTTATTTTTTGTATTGATCCATATTCTTTTTCCATATCTTTAACAAATTCTTCACAGCTTTGTTTTTTAATCAGAGTTATAATCATTTATTTCTTCCTCCAATAATTCTAATTTTAAACCATTATTTAAATCTACATGCAATAGTACTATATCTAAAATTTTGTATTGATCTTGATTTTTTTAGGTTATTTTTGATGAAATGTTTCTTGGGATAATGGTGTATGTATGCTATAGTGTATGATAATTATCAATTAATACGTTATCGGGCATTATAACAATGAATCAATCCAAAAGTGTATTTGAAGTATGAACTATCTTGTCTTTGATATTTTTCCTGTGTCTTCTGATTCATATTATATATTAATTATTCTATTTATATATGGGTTCATTTTTTAAGTTACATATAATAATATATAACATAGAACTAACGATAGAATCAGGAAATGCATTTTACTAAAAAAATGTAAAATCCCCACACATTTTGACACCACCCTTGATTATAATTAAAAAGATATATTAATAATTTTAAACATATGTAATATTATTATTAAAAAGGGAAAAAATAAATTTTTTAAGTTGATAAAATGGACGAAATAGGAAAAATGTCAGTAGAACATATGTTCGGCGGAGTAGCTTCTGGTATCATATGTTATCTTTTCCAAAGTGGTATATTACCAATAACTAATGAATTCATTGGAGTAATAATCTCTCTTGTATTATTGTACTGCCTTGGAAAACGTGCGGAAAATAAATATGGAAAAGAAAAGATAGGTTTTGGTACTTGGGCATCTAATGGAATATTACCATTTTATTTTATTTGGATGGTTGTTTGGATTATAGCTATCAATTACTTATTGTAAATTAATAATTTCTTCTTCTCCTACTAAAAACTTTTTTTTTTTAAACTAATTTTTTTTAGGTTAATATTATGTGTTCTATTATTGGAATTAATGGAAAAAATATTCAGGATAAAGTATTTATCATGTTAGACACTTTAAATCATCGTGGACCAGATGGTCATGGTGTATACTCTGATAACCGAGTATTTTATAATGAAGATATTAAAAAAATGAGTGGTGATTCCAGTTTTGTTTTAGGACATAATTTATTATCTATTATTGGAAATAATGAGTCACAACCATTAAAAAGTAATAATCTTGTTTTAGTATCTAATGCTGAATTATATAATTATAAAGAGTTAATAAACCAATTTAATATTACTATAAAAACTAATTCTGATTGTGAGGTTATACTAAAACTTATTGAATATTATTATGAAGAAGATAATTTAAAAGAAGCAGTACTTAAAACCATAACACATCTTGATGGAGATTATGCTTTTTGTGTATCTGATGGAAATAATTATATGGTTATTCGTGATGAAATTGGTGTAAAACCAGTATATTATGGTTTTAATAGAGATTATTTTGCATTTGCATCTGAACAAAAAGCTCTTAAAGAAATAGGTTTAGATGAAATTTATAATTTAAAACCTACAGAAGCTATATTTAACAATGAAATAATTAAAATAAGAAAAGAAAAAGTACGTTCTGATTTTTTTATGGATTATGATTATGCAAAGGATTCATTAAAGAAAGTTATCATGAATTCAGTTTCTAAACGTACTCAAAATCTAGATAAAGTAGCTTTATTATTCTCAGCAGGAGTCGACAGTACATTAATTGCTGTCTTATTAAAACAATTAGGAATTGATGTTACATTATATACTATTGGAACTGAAAATAGTCAAGATCTTAAATTTGCAATTAAAACTGCTAGTGAGATAGGCATACCCATTAAAACTAAAGTGATTAATAAGGTGGATGTAGAAAATGCATTTGAAACAGTAATAAATACAATAGAAGATACTAATCTTATGAAAATAGGGGTGGGTATGACAATTTATTTAACTTCAAAACTAGCTAAAGAAGATAATCAAAAAGTAATATTTTCAGGTCAGGGAGCTGATGAATTATTTGCCGGTTATAACAGATATAAAAATAAATTCAACACACCCTTGGAATTAATAGAAGAGTTAGATTATGATTTAAATGAAATGTATGAAGTTAACCTTGAACGGGATGATAAAGCTACAATGGCTAATTCAATGGAATTAAGAGTTCCTTACTTAGATAAAGATGTGATAGAAGTTGCTATGCAGATGCCAATAAAATTTTTACTCAACTCAAATAGTGATAATTTAAGAAAACATATTTTAAGAGAAGTAGCATATGAATTAGGGGTTCCACATAATATTGCTTACAGACCTAAAAAGGCAGCCCAATATGGTACAGGAATAGATAAAATTATACGAAAAAAGATAATTAAACAGGATTATTTTAAGAACTTAATCAATTAATATCTTAAGATTAAGGTGAATTTTTATGGAATATGATTTTGATAAAAGCATTACTACTATTTTAGAAGATAATGATTTTTTCACGTCTTATCATTTTGATTTGGATAGTGGTTATGGGGACATGGTTTATTATCATCTTTTTCCAGGTATTGATATAATTTATAATGATTTTAATGCTGATAATTGTAATCAATTGGATAATTCCGGTGATTATGATGATTTTATAATTATTAATCATTGTAATAAAGGTAGGTTTGAAACTACTTTTAAAAATAATTATATTTATTTATCTGAAGGGGATGTGGTTTTTTCTATTGGTGCTAATAATTATATGCAGGATTTTCCTTTAGGTTATTATAGTGGTTTTCAAATATCTATTGATTTAAGTATTGCTCAGGAAAGTATTGATAATGTAATTGGTAAAAATATTGTTAATCTTAATCATTTAGTTACAAAAATTAATGATAGTGGTTCTTTGCTTATAATTCGTTCAAATCCTGAAATTGAACATGTTATCAGTGAATTATATAGTGTTAATGATAATATTAAAGAAGCTTATTATAAATTGAAAGTCATGGAATTGTTATTATTTTTAAAGAATTCTTCTATAAAAAATGTAAATGAGGAATATCCTACATTAAAAGCTGAAAATGTTAAAATAATTAAGGAAATTAAATCATATCTTGTTGAAAATATTGGTGAGAATATTACATTGGATGATTTATCTTCTAAATTTAATCTTAGTAAAACTTCTATTAAAAATTATTTTAAAACAATATATGGAAAGCCGTTAAGTACTTGGCGTAGGGAGTATAGGTTGACTCAAGCTTCTTTTTATCTGGAAAGAACTAATAGGAATATTGGTGAAATTTCGGAGATTGTTGGTTATCAGAATCATGGTAAGTTTACAGATGCTTTTAAACAATATTATTCTATGACTCCAAGTGAGTATAGAAATTCTCATTAAATATTTTTTTTGTCCGTTTGGATAATTTTTGTCTTTTAAGTTCAAATATATTTATATAATATTTGTTAGCTATTTTTAAATAAGAGTATTAAATTGATATAATTAGTTATATTTTTTATTTTAATATTTAACCTTATATTTTTAAATTTTTATATTCTATTTAATTTTATATCATTTTTTAAAATTGTCTTTTAAGGTAAAAATTTTGAGGTATAACTAAATTCTTAATATTCTAAACAACAAAAGGAGGAAAAAAAGATGGTTAATGTATTTTTAGATTTACTTAGTTATTCGGGAAAATATAAATATCTATTCATATTAGGTTGTGTACTTTCAGCAATATCAGCAATATTTCTATTAATACCTTTTATATACATATATCAAATAATAGAACAGCTTTTAACTACAATACCTAATTATAATAGCCAATTAATACAAAATCTTGCATTTTCAGCATTAATATTTGCTTTAAGTGCATTATTAATAAATTTTGTAGCATTGATGTGCACACACTTTTCAGCATTTGAAAATGAAAAAAACATGAAAAATGCAGCTTTAGAACATTTACTAAAATTACCCCTAGGATACTTTTCAACACATACAAGTGGTAGTCTAAGAAAAATAATAGAATACAGCACAAGTCAAACAGAATCATTTTTAGCACATTTATTACCAGATCTTGTTGCTGCAATAACAACACCAATAGTTTTCTTTATAATGTTATTCTATTTTGATTGGAAACTTGGAATAGTATGTATTATACCATTAATTGTAGCATTTATATCAATAGCCAGAATGTTTGCAGATGAACATACAGATTTTATGATGCAATATCAAACACACTTAGAAAATATGAACAGTGAAGCAGTAGAATATTTAAGAGGGATACCTGTAACAAAAACATTCCAACAAACCATATATTCTTATAAAAACTTTCATGATTCAATAATAAATTATGGAAAGTTTGTAAAGCAGTATTCATTCTCAATGCAATTACCTATGACCACATTCACATTATCTGTTCATGGATTCTTTATATTACTTATACCTGTAGGAATATTATTATCTACAAATCCATTAAATGTACACACATTACTTAATCTAATCTTTTACATGATATTCACACCTATATGTGGAGTAATGATAAATAAAATTATGAACATGTCACAAGCATGGATGACAGCTAAACAAGCATTAGATAAAATAAATGAAATATTAAATGAAACACCATTATCTGATTCACCAAATAAAGTGATTCCAAAAAATAATAACATAAAATTAAATAATATTGTATTCGACTATGAAAAAGATGATGATAAAAATCATACAATAAATAACTTAAGTTTAACAATTAATGAAGGAGAAACAGTAGCTCTAGTTGGTCCAAGTGGTGGAGGAAAAACTACTATCGCTCAATTGATTAATAGATTCTGGGATGTTGATAGTGGAAGTATATGTATTGGTGGAATAAACATAAAAGAAATACCACACTCAGCACTAAATGATAAAATATCTTTTGTATTCCAAGATTCAAACCTTTTCAAGGATACAATATACAATAATATAACAATGGGACGTAATTTTACCAATGAAGAAGTTATGGATGCAATTAAAGAAGCTCAATGTGAAGAAATTATAAATAAATTACCTAATGGATTAGATACTATTGTAAAAGAAGAAGGCCTGTATCTTTCAGGAGGAGAACAACAGAGAATCTCATTAGCAAGAGCATTACTAAAAGATGCACCTATAATTATATTAGATGAAGCAACAGCATTCACAGATCCTGAAAATGAGTTACAAGTACAAAAAGCAATAAATCAAATAACAAAAAATAAAACAGTACTCATAATTGCACACAGATTATCTACAATAAGAAATGTGGACAGAATATTTGTAATTAATGAAGGAAAACTAGTAGAAAGTGGAACACATGAAGAATTATTAAATAATAATGGATTATTTAGTAAAATGTGGAATGAATACAATAAAGCTGTTGAATGGAAAATAGATAATGCAGGTGAAATACAATGATAACAGAATTCTTTGAAAAAAAATATGGATTAACTCATGCTTCAAGTCAAAATCTGATAAAAGGTATTATTTCAACAGTAATATTAAATTTAACTATCATGTTGCCAATGGGATTGTATCTATTATTAATATACATATTAATTAATCCATTAACTGGTGGAGAATATATAGAACCTAATCTGGGAATATTTATATTGATGATTATAGTAGCAGCTGCTGCAATATCTCTTGCTCATTGGAAACAATATTTCTATGTCTATAATACAACTTATGATTCCAGTGTAGAAAAAAGGATAAATCTGGCAGAAAATATACGGGAATTACCATTATCATATTTTGAACGAAAAGATTTATCTGACCTTAGTGCAACAATAATGGGTGACTGTACAGACTTGGAACATGTATTTTCACATGCAATACCTCAATCTATTGGTGCTCTAATAACATTAATCTTAATGGCTATAGGATTATTCATGTTTAATGCAACATTATCTGTAGCTTTATTGTGGGTAGTACCAATATCATTTATATTGTTATGTTCTTCAATAAAATTTCAAGACAAATACAATGAGAAAATAGTACAACAGTCACGTTTAATATCAGATGATGTACAAGAATGCCTGGATTCAGTTAAAGATATTAAATCATATAATTATGAGGAAGATTATCTTAAAAAACTTCATAATAGTAATTCTGGACTTCAAAAAGCAAGAATAAAAGGAGAATTAATAACTGGAAGTTTAGTAACTACAAGTCAATTATTACTAAAATTGGGAATGCTAACAGTAATATTTGTTGGAATAGGAATGCTAATTAACAATCAAATAGATCTCTTTACATTATTAGTGTTCATAATAACATCTACAATAATATTTGTACCAATAGAATCTGCATTAATATATTTAGCAGAAATTACTATGGTTGATATTAAAGTAAAACGTATGAATGAAATAGAAAGTAACGTAATGTCTGGTGGAAAAACAGATTACTCCGTATCAAATTATAATATACACTTTGAAAATGTTAGTTTCTCATATGATGATGAGAAAGAAGTTATTCATGATATTAGTTTTACTGCTAAACAGAATGAAATAACTGCACTTATTGGACCAAGTGGTGGAGGAAAATCAACAGTATCAAAACTTTCAGCAAACTTCTGGAATCCTAATAAGGGCATAGTTAAAATAGATGATGTGGATATCAGCACTATAAACAATGAAAAAATACTCGAAAATTATTCAATAGTATTCCAAGATGTAGTATTATTTAACAGTTCAATATTTGATAACATTAAAGTTGGTAAGAAAGATGCAACTGATGAAGAAATATATCGTGTTGCAAAATTAGCTCGTTGTGATGAATTTGTAGATAAACTTCCCGAAGGATATAATACAATTATAGGTGAAAATGGTCGTTTACTTTCAGGTGGCCAAAGACAACGTATATCAATTGCAAGAGCATTACTAAAAGATGCACCTATAATCATATTGGATGAAGCAACATCATTTTTAGATGTGGAAAATGAAACAAGTATACAAGAAGCATTAAATACACTAATAAAAAATAAAACAGTTATAATTATTGCACATCGTATGAGAACAATAAGAAATGTTGATAAAATTGTTGTTTTAAAAGATGGTAAAATAGCTGAAGAAGGAAAACCTGATGATCTTTATGCAAATAATGGTTTATTTACTAAAATGGTAGATATTCAAAGTAAAAGTGATGAATGGTTACTGTAAGGTACATATTATTTAAAATATTCTCCTCACATACTCTTTTTTTTGATTGGAGTGTTGACATAGATTCTATTTTTGTATTACTTAAGTAGTATTTTATGAAAAAGATTGATAATTTTAATGATAAATTATGGGATTAAACTATTGGATTATATTTGTCTTTTTAGATAATTTTTCAACTTTTATTTAATTTGTTTTCATAATATTTAAATACTTTAATTATTATATTTATCCATGTAAATGGATTATTTTAATCTATTTTACTTTTAACAAATTATATTTATTTATTTAATGGTATTGGCTGGTATTATAGGTTTTTTTCATAACATAATTTTCTAATTTAGTTTTACCTAAAATCATAATTTTATATACAAAAACCGACGATTTAGTCGTTTTTAAACAATTTTTTTTAGGTAAAAATTTAGCCATACCTAAACCGACAGTATCGTCAAGTATTAAATATTAATATAACGGAGGAAATTATAATGTCAAGATTTGAAATAAAAGATTTGATAAATATTGGTGTATTCGCAGTATTATACTTTATAATAGTATATGCTGTTGGAATGACTCAAGTAATACCTATAATGTTCCCATTATCTCCAATATTGATGGGTGTTCTAGGTGGTATACCATTAATGTTATTTATAACTAGAGTGGACAAATTCGGAATGTTATCTATTTTAGGAATAATAGCTTCAATATTAGTATTCTTGGGTGGAATGTCTTATTTGACTGTAATCACGGGAATTATATTTTCAATAATTGGTGATTATATAATGAAATTAGGAGATTATAAAGACTTTTCAAAAATTGCTATTGGTACTGGAGTATTCTCTTTATGGGTATTTGGAGCATTTGCAGCATTATGGTTATTTAGAAATGAACAAATGGAAATGATAAGTATGGGAATGGGTCCTGAATATGCTAATGCATTATTTTCATACATACCTCAAGGATCAATGATTTTATACATGATAACTGTAATAATTGCTGGAATTATAGGTGCTTATGTAGGACGTATAATTCTTAAAAAACACTTTGAAAGAGCAGGAATAGCATAAATAAACAGGGTTATAAAATGTCATTTATATTAGGAGTAACGGATAACACAGGAATTAATTTAGATCCCAGAACTAAATTATTATTATTAATAATAGTGAATATTTTAGTATTTCATAGTACTGCTAATTATTTATCCTTTTTAATAATTTGTCTTGTTTGTTCTTTATTTCTATTAAATAAGAAATATAAACTAGCTATATCGTCATTGGTATTATATTTTTTATTTACATTGGTAATGATTTATATAATACCTTATATGACAGGTATTCTTGTTTATTTAATATTAATAGTAATGGTAACATTTTATAAATTATTACCTATTTTCTTAATGGGTTCATATTTTATTTTAACAACTACTGTTAGCGAATTTGTAGCTTCAATGGAAAAAATACACATGCCTAAAGAATTGATTATACCATTATCTGTTTTTTTCAGGTTTATTCCAACAGTATTTGAAGAGGGAAAAGCTATAGCAGAGGCAATGAAAATGTCTGGATTAGGTTTTAACATACAAAATATTGTTACCAAGCCTTTAAAAATGTTAGAATATTGGTTCATACCATTAATGATGTCTATTGTAAAAACTGGTGATGAATTATCTGCAGCAGTTCTTACTCGTAGTATGGATAATCCTGCACAAAGAACTAATATTTGCGAAATAGGATTTCATTTAATAGACTATTTATATATTGCTATAGCTTTAATATTATTAATAATGGGGTTCATTTAATATGATAAACTTAAATAATGTTTCATTTGATTATCAAACAGGTAATAAAGTCACAACACTTCAAAATATTAATTTAAATATTAATAAAGGTGAATTAATTTTATTATGTGGTGAATCAGGTAGTGGAAAGACAACTATTACCCGGTTAATAAATGGATTAATTCCTAATTATTATAAAGGTATAATTAAGGGCGAAGTATCTTTTAATGATAAACTAATTGAAGAAATGCAATTATATGAACTTTCTGAAAAAATAGGTTCTGTTTTTCAAAATCCTCGTTCTCAATTTTTTAATGTTGATACAACTAGTGAATTAGCTTTTGAGTGTGAAAATCTTGGTTTACCTATTGATGAAATTAAGAGACGAATAGATCAAACAGTAAAAGACCTTCATATCGAAAATTTAATGGATAAAAGTATATTTAATTTATCTGGTGGTGAAAAACAGAAAATTGCATGTGCATCTATAACTACTCCGAATCCTGATGTGTTTGTTCTAGATGAACCTTCATCTAATTTAGATATGGAAGCTATAGCCACATTACGTAATATTATAAAGTTCTGGAAAGATAATGGAAAAACAATTATAATTGCAGAACACAGAATATATTACTTAGTTGGATTGATAGATAAAATGGTATATCTTAAAAAAGGTAAAATTGAAGGAATTTATTCATCCGATGAAATTAAAAAATTATCTGGTGATGATATTTTTAATATGGGTGTTCGTCCATTTAATTTAAATCAAATAAAATATCAAACACATAAACTTTCTCATAATGAGGATGATTATATTAAAATTAATAAGATGGAATTTGAATATACTAAAAATAATCCTGTATTATCTATAAATCCAATCACATTTTCATCTAACAGTATTAATGTAATCATAGGTTTAAATGGGGCCGGTAAAACAACATTTGCTAGATGTCTCTGTGGATTACAAAAGAATTTAAATGGTGAAATATATATTGAAGGAAATTTAATGCATCATAAAGAACGTTTGAAAAAAACGTATATGGTTATGCAGGATGTTAATTATCAACTTTTTACTGAAAGTGTACTTAATGAACTTTTCCTTAGTATGGGTGATGAGGATGTTGAACGTGCTGAAGATATACTTGAAAGTCTTAATTTATTAGATTTTAAAGATGCTCATCCTATGAGTTTATCTGGTGGTCAAAAGCAGCGTGTAGCTATTGCTTGTGCAATTGCATCTAAAAGTGA